>JABMPG010000080.1 GCA_013203855.1 bacterium | reverse complement strand
GTGTAGCTCAATTGGCAGAGCATCTGATTTGTAATCAGAAGGTTGCGGGTTCGAGTCCCATCACCAGCTCCATGAATTTAGGGGAGTTACAAGACACATACAAAGCCGCTCAAAATCATTTGCAACTGATTTGCAACTGAATAGATGGGTTTCCGAAGCACCGGCTGGTGGCTCCGCCAGAGGAGAAATACCGGTTTGAGCAACAAGAATGCGCCTGAACCAGAGAAAGATGGACGCGCCAAAAAAGGTGAACGGGTCAAGACTGCTTTGACACGGGAGTGCCTGCCTTGGGTTCAACAGCAGCTCCAGGAGATCGGGCTTTTCGACAGAAATATCCACAGTCCGGAGAGGATTGTCCATGCTCGCGAGACTGCAGGGGATCTCGGAATTCCGTGGGATCCCGTGCGAGAGGACGCTCCCCCCAACCGAGCGGACCCTGTGGCAGATGTGATGGAAAGACTCAGCGCAATAGAATATGAATTAGCCCTGCCCGTCCTGAGTCTCGATCCCCCTCGGGGGGACCCTAATGAGGAGTCTGTGCAGGCACTCGGGGCGCCGGATTCCGATTATCTGCCATGGCAAGGGGCTCGGTGTCGCTACAGAAGCCTCTGCCACGAAATCGCTGACGCCCGGGAAGCATCCGTCGAGGAGGCACGGAGTACCGCAGCGGCGATAGCGGGCGGCGAGGACCTCGAGGACTGGGAAGGAATACTCTCCGGCAAGATTGAGAGTCTGGAAGACAGCATCAAGAAGTTCTCCCATGACCTTCAGGTCCTACGGAAGATGCTTTCGGCCTTTCCTGGAGACCAGACGAGCGAAGACGCTTCTGGCTGCTCAGGGAACTCTGGAATAACCGCAGCAGACGATCCTTCTCGCGGCGGAACTTGGCATTCCCGTGTTTCAAAAAGCGAAAAGTTCCTCTCCAGTCTGGTAGCCGATAAAGCACGGCTCACGAGAATACTTGAGAATGGCCGGCACGCATTGGACCGTGGCGTTTCAGATCTGGAAGCTGAGTTAGCTGAGCGGGAGCCCGATCTTGATACTGTGGACACTCTCCTGTCCTGCAGGATCGACTGCGGCCACCTCTTCTGGTGGCAAGGAACAGAAATCTGGCGCAAGAGGCTCTTCCATTTTGGGGGGCTGATACGACGAGAAGACTCCAATCGTGACCTACTAAGGCAGGTTCTTTGGGAGGGTGAATTCACGGTCTTGGCCAATTGGGTGGAATCAAAACTACCCCATTCCGGAAACATTGAGTGGCATCACTTGGAAGTGGACCCGCTTTGGTCTGATCTCGCCAAGTCGATCAACCAGATTGCAGATGGTCACCCTGTCTACGAAGCCTTTGTGATATGCCAGCCCCTCAAGTGGCGTCTTCGCTTGATAGCACACGTGGCGAGAACCCATGCTCAGGTGATGGCAACAATTGTCGTCGCCTTCGTAAAGACGAGAAAGTCGACTCAGACACCAGAGCAGGTCTCCAAAGGATCTCGGAAGGCCCGCAATCTCGCTGAGTTTTACGAGCGACCGGCTTTGGAGTTCTACTTTGACCCGGAGCACTTTATAGAGGAAAGACGAGAGTGGAAGAACGCTAAGGACTGCTGGAAAGCTTTCGTCGAGTTTCTCCGTGAGACTAGAAACATGTCTGAGTTTCCTGGACCTTGGGAAGAAGGCATTGATTACCCCACCATGGAGCAGTTCAGGAACTGGATCAAGGCGCCGGAAAAAACATCCACCCGGATCAAACAATAGCGCTGCTCATAGCCCATTTCACAGATATCTGGCTGGCGGAACGCTCGATAACCCATGGTAGGTCAGTCCTCCCCTGATTCTTGGAAAACCATCTGACCCAAGCCTGACCCCACCCCATTGCTTCTGCACTCCTTCTCCCGTCAAATGGGAGCCATGAAGCGCAACCGCCGCAAAGCCGGGTGAGTATCCGGCAAGGCGGAGCGCAAAATGGCAAAGGAGGCAGGATTATGCAAAAGCAAGCGACGCGGTTGCTGACGCCGCAGGAGGCGTCGGAGATTCTGGGGATAAAGGAATCGACCCTGGCGGTGTGGAGGTGCACAAAGCGCTATGGGATTCCCTACGTCAAGTCGGGGAGGCTGGTCCGGTATCGGCTGGCGGACATCGAGCGGTTCATCGAGTCGCGGGTTGAGGGAGGGCCGGTGGATGCGAACTGAGACTCTCCAGGAACTCGGGCATCTCTGGGAACCGGACGGGGTTTACGAACTTCGCGCCCTGGGCAGTCGGAATATCGGCTCCGGGTATTTCGACACGCCGGAGAAACTGCTCGAGATTGCCCTCGCCGGCAAGGAAAAGGGCGTTAACTGGTACATGACCACGAGTCCGGTCGATTCGGCCCTGCTGGCGAGGCGGCGCAATCGGCTGGAGTGGCGGACTCAATCGGCGACCAAGGACACGGAGATCCCGCGGCGGCGGATGCTTTTCATCGATCTCGACCCGGTCCGGCCCTCGGGTATCCCGTCAACCAACGAGGAACACAAAGCGGCCATCAGCCGGGCCGGTGAGATTCGCGAGGTACTGGGCGTGGCGGGCTGGCCCGAACCGATCGTGATGGATTCTGGCAACGGCGCCTACCTGCTGTACCGGATTGACCTGCCGAATGACGAGAAAGCCTTGGCCCTCGTCAAGCGTGTTCTGGCAGGGCTGGATACCGCCTTCTCCGACGATAATGTCCACGTGGATCAGGCCGTGGCAAACGCCGCGCGGCTGTTTCGTGTGCCCGGTGCGCTCAATCAGAAGGGGGATGGCGCACCCGATCGACCGCACCGGGTCGCCCAAATTCTTTCCTCACCCGAGGCTTTCGAGGTGGTTGAGGAAGGGATGTTGAAGCGCGTGGTGGACTGGGCACCCGAAACAGAGTCGGGTCCGCCCTACCAGGGGAAACGAAACAGCGGGGTTCAGAAAGGAATTGAGGACATCGAGGATTGGGTGAGTTCCCACGGCATGGAGATCGCCCGGAAGAAGGCTTGGAACGGCGGGGTACTTCTCGAACTCGATGTGTGTCCCTTTGACGAGAACCATCGCCGCACGGCTAGCGTCGTGCGTTTCGCCGACGGTGCTCTGAGTTTCCGATGCTTTCACGATTCCTGTTCCGACAAGAAATGGCGGGACCTTCGTCGTCTCTGTGAGCCGGAGGCCGCCACGCCAAAGGTTGGGAGTCTTCCGGCTCTCGCGTTTGGGGTGTCTGAGCCGGATTCAGTTCCGTCGCCTGAGTCCAACTCCCTCTCGGGCCGATATCTGGTCGAGGAAGGCCGGATCATGCGAATCAAGGCGGGTTCGCCGGACCCGGTCCTGGAGCCGCTCTGCAACTTCGACGCCAGGATCATGGAAGAGATCATTTTCGACGACGGAGCGCGTGAAGAAGTCCGCTTCCTGATGGAGGGGAAACTTGCCTCCGGGGAGTCACTCGCGGTGGTCGTGGTGCCGGTGTCTCAATTTGCGGGCATGGGGTGGGTGACGGCCCAGTGGGGGTTGCGGGCCGTGGTCTATGCGGGGCAGACTCTCAAGGACCACCTGCGCGTGGCCATCCAAGAATTGAGCCGTGGCGCGAAACGCCGGACCGTGTTCGGGCACTTCGGCTGGCGAAGAATCAAGGACAACCTCTTCTTCCTGCATACGGGCGGCGCCATCGGGGCCGACGGCGCAGTCGGAGACATCGAAGTGGACACCGGCTGCGACTCTCTGCGGGATTTCTTGCTGCCTCCCCCGCCCGAAGAAACGGATCTCACGAAGGCCGTGAAAGCCTCGTTGGACCTGGTGCATCTGGCCCCGCCCCGGATCATGGCTCCCCTCTTGGGCGGTCTGTGGAGGTCCGTGCTGGGCAAATGGGCTCCCATCGACTTCTCGCTCTATGCCGCAGGGCCAAGCGGGGTGCAGAAAACAGAGGCTGCGGCCGCGGTTCAGTCCCATTTCGGGATGGGCTTCCGGGGAAAGAATCTGCCGGCCAACTGGGCATCGACGGCCAACTCCCTCGAGAAGACATCGCACGCCGCCAAAGACTGTCTCCTGACCGTGGACGATTTCGCCCCGACAGGCAGCCGGGGGGACGTTAACCGTCTTCATCGCGACGCCGACCGTCTCCTCCGCGCCCAGGGCAATCGGGCGGGCCGCGGCCGCCTGCAGAGCGATGGCCAAACACGGCCGACCTACTATCCCCGGGGACTGATCCTCGCCACGGGAGAAGACATCCCGCGAGGGGTTAGCCTGCGCGCTCGTCTGGTCGTCCTGGAATTCGAGAAACGCGACGTCGATCTAAAGGTCCTGACCGAAGCGCAGAGGAATGCCGCCAAGGGTGTGTATGCGGCATCCATGTCCGGATTCCTCTGCTGGCTGGCGAGGAATGAACCCCAGAAAGTGCCGCAGCGTCTGGAGGAACTCCGAAGTGAGGCGCGGCGGGAGATTCGGGGCCATGACCGGGCCCCCGACAACGCGGCGGGCCTCATCCTGGGCTGGGAATATTTCTTCCGGTTTGCCATCGATGCCGGCGCGTTGACTGCCGAGGAAGCGGAGGATTCCCTGGGCCTGCTTCGCGAAGCGATCTTCTCCACCCTTCGTGCGCAGCAGAGCCTCCTGCGCGACCAGGAACCCGCCGAGCGGTTCATCTCCCTCCTGTCGGCGGCCATTTCGAGCGGCGCGGCCCACCTGCGGGCGACCGATAACGAGAATCCGCCTGCGGGATCTTCCGCCTGGGGTTGGGTTCGTCGAGAGAAACTCACGGGTGAGGTCGGCTGGGAGGCCCAGGGCCGCTGCGTCGGCTGGATCCGGGAGGACCACGTCTTCCTCGACCCGGAGACGGCCTACGCGGTGGCGCAGGAGATGGCTTCCCGCCAACAGGCCCCCCTGCCCAACACGGCCCGGACCATTCAGAAGCACCTCGAAGCGAACGGCCTTCTCGTCAAGTGTGACAAGGGCCAGCGCACAGTGGTTCGCGAAATCGGCTCGGGTCGAAAGAGAGTGCTCTGCCTGGCCGTCTCAACATTCCGGGGGGATGGTCTAGAAAACAGTGATTTCAGTGAAGAGAATGCAGAATACTGTAATAAGGCTGGTTGCGACACGGATGCGGCTTGAAAAAACAGTGAAGGAACAGTGAAGAGAAAGAGAAAACAGTGATGTCTCTTTCGATGAGGAAAGCCCGTTCACTGAAAATCGGCCTGCGGTTCACTGCTCATCACTGTACTGGAAACCAGAATCGACCATACAAACGGCTGATAATGCGAACCTTACGTCTCCTTCACTGAAATCACTGATTTCCACGACATACCCCCCCCCCTCAGATACTGACGACCAAGACCTGTGCACCAAAGGGAAAACACCATGACCACGAAGAAACAGAACGCAGCCAACCGCAAGAACGCCCAACGCTCCACTGGCCCCCGGACGCCGGTGGGAAAAACCCAGTCGAGCCAGAATTCCATCAAGCACGGGCTCCTGGCGAAGGCTCCCTTCCGGTATGACGAATCCGAAAGGGAGTGGAAGTCCCTGGCCGAGGCCATGCGACAGGACCTCGCGCCCGTGGGCGCGATGGAAGAAATCCTGGTCGAGCGAATCATCGGCTGCATCTGGCGGCTCCGGCGCCTCTCGAGGGTCGAGGCCCATCTGTACCGCCCCGAAATCGATTCCAGAATGGGTGTGCCCCTCCCCATGGAAGCCAGCTTCAACTTTGAAAATCGGCGGCGTGGTTTTGCCCTCCTGAACCGCTACGAGGGCGGTATCGAGCGGGCCCTCTACCGGGCGCTCCACCACCTCGAGCGCCTGCAGGCCGCCCACCGCGGCGCCCAGGTCCCTCCGACCGTGATCGTGGACGTGACCACCGATTCCAAGCCGAGAGAAGGATAGAGGCGGCCACAGGGGCTCGTTCGACAGACCACTCCGGATCATTCCGCCTCAGCTCAAACTGGGGCGCGGCACGTCCATTCGAGACAAAAGCCTCGCCCAGTGCGGATATTTGTGCACCAAACGCGGTTATTTTCAGATATTCGCCGATCAAATGGCTTCGTTTCGCAGTTTTCGGGTCCCTTTTTCAGGGTGTTCCGGTCTTGCCCGGAGACACGTTGTTATGGGCTCTCCCCACACGGTGAAGTCTATTTCACTCTTGTCAGATCCGTCGAAACGCCGAATCCGGTCCCAATCTGTCCCTCTCCAAAATGTTGACATGTGTTGACATTGGCCAGATGGGTTCTGTCTTTTTCCGTGCCGCGAGTCGGCTGCGTCCGTCGAACTGACCCCCGATAGCGTGTCCGACCCTTCATAGGGACAAGATCCTCTCGGGACTGGCCCCGGCCATCTGAAAACATGACAAAACAGGACATTTACGTTTTTTGCCCCACGCTTTTTTCATCCCGCCGGGGGAAATCTGCTTTCGGGTTTCTCGTCTGAAACTCGTTGAGGGCATGGACAGTAATGGACAATCCACAATATGTGATGCTTTTCTCTTGCAATATTAAAGGACCTGTGCGATCCATTGATCAGGATACAAGACAGTTGGTTTTCTGGAGGGCACGGTCATGGCGAAGAGTAAGGACAAGTCGGGTAAGGCGGGGCTGCCGGAGCGTCTCTTGAGCGCGACAGACCTGGCGGAGTATCTGGGGGTCGGTGAGCACACGATCTATCGATGGTGCAAGTCGCGGAAGATTCCCCATTTCAGCCTGAACACTTCGTACCGGTTCGATCCGGGCGAGATCAAGACCTGGCTGGAGCGGAAGCATCGGGACCCGGAGGAAGAACCCCGGGGCGATGGCGGAGAGGAAGATTCGGCCGCCGCTGATGACGAACTATCGGCGTGAGGCCACGCGCCCCGCGCCGTGCCGATGCCGCCGTTGAGTTGTTCGATCTCTTTTTCCGTCGAGGGAAACGCCCATGTCATTCCAGAATCCCGCTCTCTCACACCTGCCGCCGGAGGAACTGATCAAGTACTGTCTGTTCTGCGGCGAGCGGATCACGGGGCCGTCGTGCTCGTGCGGGGCGGTTTTTCGCTATCGCAAATCGCCGTTTCTCTGGCTGACCCTCCCCTATGGCCTAGGGTGCTGCCGGTTTTTCCAGAGCCGACGGAATGACGATCCGAAACGGGGCCTGTCGGAGTCGCGGACCTATGAGTTTCGTTTTGGCACAAACTTCAAGAATTGGTTGCGAAGTCTCGCGACGGAGGGCTACCATGCGAGCGAGCATTGAAGATCTCGTCCATACTCTGTAAGCGCACGATCCAAGCATTGAAGAAGATGGTTTGTCCCGGAAGCGGACATTCCGCGTCGTTGGTAAGCAAACGGGGCTTCTGCCTCTTGACATTTCACCGTACGGAAGGATCTGCCGCATGCGCCGTTTCTGGTTCAACCCGATCTCGTTAATTTCTCTGTTCGTTCTGCTCGCCTGGTGCGCGTCGGTCGATGCGGCAGGACCCCGAAAGCCCTTGGCGCGGCCCGGAGAGTTGATCGTCAAGTACCGCTCGCCGGTGGAGATTCCGTCGGCCGATGAAGGCGCGATGATGCCGAACGGGGCGGAACAGGAGGGCAAGCAGACTATCCGTCCTGGAACAGCCTACTCCTTCCGCCCGGCGTCCGAGGCCGCCACTCCGGCTGCGCGCCCCGAAACGCTACGCTCACTCGATGGCAAGCATCACCTCCGGGCGGCCAAGCCGCTCTTCGAACCGCCGAGGCCCACCCGAGGCAAGGGCCCCTTCACCGGCCCCGTTCCATCCATCCAATCCGCCACCCCGGCTGTCCTACCCGCCGAATCCTCCCTCTGGGTCCTGCGATTTGACCCTTCCATCGACATTGAGGCGGTCCGCGTGGAATATGCAGCCGATCCGAATGTGATCTATGCCGAACCGAACTGGCAGGGCTCTCTCTGCTATGCGCCGGCCGACCCGCTCTATGCCCAAACCTCCGCCGACCTCTCGCTGATTGGCATTGAGCAGGCTTGGGAAGTCCAGGAGGGCGCGGACGCCTCGGTCGTGGTCGCGGTGATCGACTCGGGCGTCGAGCGCTATCATCCCGACCTCGCTCCGGCGCTCGACCTGGCCAACTCGTGGAACTTCGTGGACGGCAACGCGAACGTCTTTGACGACTTGGGCCACGGCACGCGCGTGGCGGGGATCATCGGCGCGGCGGCCGGGAATGCCGAGGGGATCGCGGGGGTCGCTTTCGGCTGCTCGATTCTGTCGCTTGACGTGACCGATCCCTCGGGCGTGATCACGACGGCGGACGTGGCCTCGGCGGTCAATTGGGCCGTGGCCCACGGCGCCCACGTCGTCAACATGAGCCTGCGGTTCAGCGGCCAGAGCCAGGCGCTCGAGACCGCCTGCCAGGCCGCTTCGGACGCAGGTGTGCTGCTCGTGGCGGCGGCGGGGAACGAGAACCAGGGCGACCTGCCGGTCTATCCCGCTTCCTACGACTACGTGATCGGCGTTGGGGCCCTGGCGGATGACGGCCAGACGCGCGCTTCCTTCTCGAACTACGACGGCCTCGACGATAGTTTGGTCGAACTTGTCGCGCCGGGCGACACGGTGTTCTCGACCATCCCCGGCTCGCAGTACAACGGCACCTACGGCTCGGGGACATCCTTCGCGGCGCCGATGGTCTCGGGCGTGGCGGCGCTCCTGAAGGCGAAGTACCCGGATCAGACCGGGCCGGCGATTCGGGATCATCTCCACCGAGCCGCGCAGAAGAGCGCCACCTTCAGCCCATACGACGGGCAGGGTTACGGCGTCCTCCGGGCCCAGGCCGCCCTCGAAACCGCCATGGTTCCCCAGGTCGAGGTCCAGTCCGTGCGGGTGGATGACGATCCGTCCTACGACGCTGACAACGACGACGACGGCGCCTTGGACCGGGGCGAGACGGCGCGGATCGTCGTGACGCTCTCTTCTGGGAAGGCCGCCGTGCGGAACGTGACAGCCACGCTCGCGACCACTTCGGCCGACATCGGTTCCATTGCGGATCCCACTGCTACCTGGTCCGTCATCGAGCACGCCAAGCCTTCCGACAACGCTACCGACCCATTCGTTTCAATCGTCGTAAACGACACGGCTGGTGTCCAGGACGTCCCGTTCAGCCTCGCGCTCGTGGGCGACGACGGTTTCAGCGACACCCTCGCGTTCGACCTCCCCGTCGAGGACGAGGTCACGCTTTCCGGCGCAAAGAAAACCGATTTCACCGCCGACCGCACCTATCACGTCACGGGCAACCTCGTCATCTACGGCGACGTGACCATCGAGCCCGGCACCCTCGTCAAGGTCGATCCCGGCGTGGACATCCAGGTCGGCCTTCCCGGCTTCACGACCAACCTGACTGCCGTAGGGACGCCGGAATCCCCGATCCGGTTCACTTCCACCCTTCCGTATGGGAGCCGCATGGGGGAGGCGGGGGCGATTGGACCGAGAACGGAAGCGGTGGATCTTGGTGCCTACCAGCAGGTTCGCTACATTTCGGCCGCGACGGGCTCGGACAAGACAGGCGATGGTTCCCGGGCCAGGCCCTGGGCCAGCGTGGACCGCTCGGTGGACAAGATCCAGGACGCTTCCGGGACGAATCGATATGCCGTTCTGGTCGCGGAGGGGGTCTACCGGGGCGCGTCTCCTGGATCCGCGATCACGTTGCATGGTTACATCGATCTGTTTGGCGGTTTCGAGGACCGCGGGTGGACGCGGGACATTGTCAGACACGTTGCCATTCTGGACGGTGCCAACCAGGCAAGGGCGATAATGTCCGTAGGCGGCGGCCGAGTGGACGGTTTCCTGATGACCCGTGGTGACGCAAAGGGGCAGGTGGGGGGTGCTGTTTACTGCTACGAAAACTCGAGCCTTCAGATCACGAACAACACCATCATCGACAACCAGGCCGGAACTGGAGGAGCGATATTCTGCACTTTCCTTTCATGGCCCGTGATCTCCAGCAACCGGATCATCGGCAACTACGCCAGCAATCGTGGCGTGGCCATCGACTGTGACAATTCCGGGACGGGCGAGATCTCGAACAACATCATCGTGGACAACTCCGCCGGTCACCATGGGGGCGGCATATACTTCTTCCCGGCTTCTGCCCTGGCCCTTCGAAACAACACGATCGTTGGCAACTCGGCGCCTGAAGGCGGGGGGATCGAATGTTCCAGCGGTTACCTCTCCCTGTTGCCGATCGTGAACAATATCATTTGCGGAAACTCCGGCGGGAACGTATTTGCGGACCTGATCTCGGTTCTGGTGAGCTGTGACATCGAAGGAGGGTGGTCCGGAGCAGGAACGGGCAATATCGATGCCGATCCCCAGTTTGACGGCGGGGTGGCCTGGGGCGTTGTATCCGCTATCGAGTACCAGTCCAAGGGGTGCCGATCCATTCTGACGGATTCTGAAGGTTCCCTCGAACCGGACAGCCTGATGGGCGGGATTCTCTACCTGAACGACGTGCCCTATGTCGTCATGTCCAACACGGCGGACACCCTGGTTGTTGTGGGGGACGCGACCCGGAACGGAACGGTATCCGCTCCCCAGTCTTGGGAGGTCTTCGAGTACCGGCTAAAGCCCACCTCGCCGTGCATCGGCGCAGGGGTGGGGCCCGATGATCCGACCTATGGCGCTGGCTTGCCGGTCCAGGACATAGAAGGAAATGTGCGGGCTGGGCTGGGCTGCGACATGGGCGCCGACGAGTACAGTTTTTCAGCCGCGCCCGGTCGAGCGTGGGGACGTCTGTGGGTCACGGCGCACACCACGGATGCCCGATTCGAAAACCTGATCGTGGAGAACGGAACAGGGCTTCTCAACGAATGTGACGCCACGTTCTTCTCGAACTGTCTCCTTCAGAGGAACACCGGTTACGGCCTGTGGTCCACTGCCGGCGCCGAGATTTCCGGCACGACCGCGACGCTCAACGCCGGGCCGGGGCTGGACGCACCGGACTGCGATCTGGAAAGTTGCTTCGCTTCGCACAACAACGGCAAGGGGATCATCGGGGGCTCTCTGACGAGTTGCACCGCTCGTGGAAACGGTTCGGAGGGTCTGACGGCCACCACCGCGACGGATTGCACATCGATTCTCAATGGCGGGACGGGCGCGGTTCTGTTCGGGTCCGCCCTGCGCGTGATGGCCCGGGAAAACAGTGGGAAGGGCATTGTCACCAGCAGCGGGAACGTCACCGACTCGGTCGCTCTCCGCAACGGCGGCGTCGGCATCGAGATCAGCGGCGGGGGAACGATCGACGGATGCGCGGCCTCGAGCAACGGTGAAGGCGGTATCGTAACCGCCGGTTCGAGCGTGACGGGGTGCATCGTGGAGGACAACACAGGGGTGGGCGTGACTGGCTCAGGCGCTTCCGTGGTTTCCGACACACGGATTATCGGAAACAGCGGCACCGCGGTAATTGGCGTTCAGACGGTGACGAACTGCGCCGTGGTGCGGAACGCGCCGGGAATCGAGGGCGCGGCCACGATCACTGGGACCTACGCCGCCTTCAACACCGGCCGGGGCATCTCCGGTGGCGGGGTCGAGTCGAGTACGATCGTCGGCAACACGGACGACGGTGTCAGAGCGCCAGACTCGCTCCGGGACTCCTGGATCATCGGCAACGGCGGCTTCGGCGTCTTCTCGACCGGCCGGACTGTGGCCGCCAGCGACTGTTCGATTCTCCATAACGCCGGCATCGGCACCCAAGACCTTCTCTCCCTCAACAACAGCAACGTCTACGGTAATGACTGGCTCAGCGGAAATGGAATCCAGATCAAGGATACGGTGGCCACTTCCGGTCGGGTTGACTTCGAGTCGAACTGGTGGGACTTGGTCAACGTCAGCGAGATTACGGGCAAGACCTATCCATCGGACCTCAGCTTTGCTCAGGATTTCTTTGACAACTCGGGCAGCGGGTTCTTTGACGTGTGGCCGCCAGCTTCGGCGTTCATGGACAATGCGCCGAGCAACCTTACCCCCGCGTTCCTTCGGTCAGTCGAACCAAACCTCGACAGCGCGGTCAACGTTGGGTTCGCCCGGTTCACGCTCACATTTAGCGAGACGATGGATACGAACCCGTCCTCATCGATCATTGCGGTTACCTTTGGCCTGGCTGCGCCCTATGAAAGCCATGTGGTTCAGCCTGATCCGGGCTGGCTTGCCGCCGGTAGGACCTGGCAGGGACGGTTCGCTGTTCAGGGAGACACTGGCGACGGTGTGAACACCATCAAGGTATCTAGCGCCCGGGCTGCTGACGGGTTTGTGGTCCCCGACGACACTGCCCATCTCTTTGAAATCGACACGTCTGGAGGGCTGGCCGCGAACAATGGTGGTGTGTTGCCAGCTGGGAGCGGATTCTTGAGTGTGGGATGGTCTGAGGTGGGCAGTCCCGTGGGTGTTCTGGGTTACAATATTCGGCGCAGCGCTTCCGGAATTCCGGGAACATTCCAAAGGATAAACCCCGCGACTGTCCACGGAACGTCCTACCTCGACGCAGGACTTATCGATCAGAAGACCTACTATTACATCGTAGATCTGGTCGATTTCGGCAACAACGCTGTTCAATGGACACCGGTATTCTCCGGCCGCACCTCGAACGTGGTATCGATTGCCGCTCCGACGGGCGTGTCCGCGAGCGATGGCGTCTACACGGACAAGGTGCAAGTGTCGTGGAGTTCTGTTCTCGGGGCAAACTACTATGAGGTGTACCGCAACACCTCGGATAGCGTAAATGCCGCCGCACGACTCCTGGTTACGGCTGGCACGACCGCAGACGATGCCACGGTAACATCCGAGACTCCCTATTACTACTGGGTCAGAGCCGGGCTGGAGGTAAGTGGAACAGCCTATCTTAGCTCTTTCAGTCTGTCGGATAGCGGATATGCACGAGCAGTTCCTATCCCTGACCCGCCTGAATCGATCAACTATCCTGCCGGCGATAATCGAGGTTCCTACACGGTAAGTTGGACGGCCTCAAGTGCCGCCACTTCTTATGAACTCGAGCGGTCTAGTGACGATGGGGCTATCTGGGTGCAAATCTGCTCCGGCCCAGACACATCCTACGCCGAAAACATCGCAGACGGGATCTACTTGTACCGGGTGAAAGCGACGAACAGTGCAGGATCGAGCGCCTGGTTTACCGGGACGCACAACTGTGTGGTTGCTGTCCGAGCCGAGAAATGGGCGGACGGGTATGGCTGGAACTCCGCATATCGCACCACGAAACACATCCGGACCCTCGGGGATGTAAATGGTGACGGTAAGGATGATATTGTTGCCTTTGGCGACAACGGCGTTCAGGTCGCAATGTCCTCGGGTTCGTCCTTTGCCCACCAAGGATATTGGGATGTTCGGATGACCTACAGCATGGGATGGCGAGTCGCAAGACACCCACGAGCCGTTGCAGACATGAACGACGATGGAATGGACGACATTGTGGGATTTGGTGACCGAGGAGTTTTCATTGGTTTCTCTACGGGAGCCGGGTTCTCCAGTCCTGAGAAACGCATCAACGGTTTCGCGTACTCGGACGGCTGGCAAGTCCGGGACGAGGAGACATCGGGCACGTACGATCTGGATGAAATCTGGTCTGGGTCCGAGCAGTTCTGTCTAGCCCAGGAGTACCCCGGCCAGTACGTCGAACACCCGAGAATGGTGGTGGATATCGATGGCGATGGCGCCCTCGACATCGCCGGCTTTGGTCCGAACGGGGTCACCGTGGCCTTGAACCGCGGCGACGGCACTTTCGGGGATGGTTCGGTCTGGTTCGCGGGTTGGAACGAGGACGACGGCTGGAAGGCGTCCGAGCACGTGCGGACTTTCGCGGATCTGAATGGTGACGGCTTCTTGGACATCGTGGGGATTGGCCAACGGAAGGTGGCAATCTGTCTTTGTGAGGACACGGACGGCGATGGCTTGGGCGATGCCTACCTGACTCCGCAGGGCTGGAAGGGCGATTTCAGCGCCGACATGGCCTGGCGCATTGCACTGCATCCGCGCATGACGGCCAGCGTGAACGGGGACAGTTACGCCGACTTGGTCTGCTTTGGGGACAGGGGCGTGCTGATTTCAATCTGCGACGGGACCGAGTTCCTGGAGCCAGAGCAACGTCTGAAACGCCACTTCTGCCGAAACGAGGGCTGGGCGACCCCAGAGGAGTGTCCGCGCTGGGTGCTGGATATGGACGGGGACGGTGATGACGATATCCTTGGGATAGGGACCGATGGCGTCTATGTATCACTTGGAGTCGACGCCACAGGTGACGGCCACGCCGACAGTTTCACAGCCCCCGAGAAGTGGGCCAATGCCTTCGGTTCAAACAGCACCCCGGCCTGCGACCCCGACCGCCATCTTCGGCTTGTAGGTGACGTAGACGGCGATGGCATTCCCGAAATCGTGGGCTTCTTCGATGATGGAGTGTACGTGTACTAAGACCTCGGTGGCGGACCGAAGGGGCGCCGCCGGCCTCAAAACGGTAGGCTGTTTGCCATCGGATTGTGTGCTTCCGAAAAGGAGAAGAACTGCGCTATGGGCTCTTGTAGGTCGAATCGTTCCGTCTGGATCGCTTTATTCCTTGGGTGCCGCTCTCGCTCAAGGGGATCATCCAGAGCCGCATCGACCTCCTCGACCACCGGCGGAAACTGGTCCTGCAATGCGGCGCCGTTCTGGGCCAGCGCTTCACCGTGGAACTCACGGAACTCTTCGATGTAATGCGCGGCGGTCTCCTCGCGCGGCTCTACTCGCTCAAGGGACTCGATTTTCTGGAAGAGACGCGCTCCCTCGGCGAGATCGAGTTTCTCTTCCGGCATCACCTCGTTCGCGAGACCGCGTATCAGTCCCTTCTTGAGCGGCAGCGGAAGATCTTCCATCAGTTGATCGGCGAGCAAATGGAGGAGGTTTTCGCCGCGCGGATCGAGGACCTCTATCCCGTCCTCGCCTATCATTCTGAGAAATCCAACGACGAGGCCCGGGGGGGCGCGACGTCGGGGTCGGGGAGGCTGGGATTGAAGTCTAGAGCGTTTCTCACAATTCCGTAGCGTTTGAGGCTGTTGTTTTTGCCACTGCTTCGGGGTGGTTTATCAGGTCGAGCAGTGCCTTGTCTGTTCGTTCGATC
>JABMPG010000792.1 GCA_013203855.1 bacterium | reverse complement strand
GTCTATGCGGTGGATTCCTCGACGATCCATCTAGTTCGGAAATACTCACCTGCATATATGAGACCCTACAATAGCTGCCCACAAGGATATCGGAATCTTCGTTCTGGTCGAGATCGACGACTGAAATGGAGATCGCGTGAGCAATGTCTGCCTCGAAACTGTGCTCGAGCCACAGGGACGCGGAACCCCGATTCTCCCACCAGGAGGCCGAATGGGGTGCTGCCATTGCCAGGTCGACGTCGCCATCCCCATCGATATCACTCCCCGCTATCGAGTTGGCTCCTTGAAAGGCGGAGTCAATCGGACGCTCTGTCCAAATCCTTGGGCTCCCTTCTTGAAGTTCCCACCACGCGCGGATTGTGTTTGAGTTTGCCGAGCCCGCGCGCGAGTATGACCGGAGTATGATCGGAGTCGGCGGAAAGATTTCTCGGAGAGAGGCCCATCATGGACTTGAAAAGCAAAGTGGATTACGAGGCGGAAACGAAGGAGTCGCGGCCGGAGCGGATGCAGTGGTGGAGCGAGGCGCGGTACGGGATGTTCGTCCACTGGGGGCTCTATGCCCTGATAGCGCGAAACGAGTGGGTGCAGTGTATCGAGTGAATCCCGGCCGAGGAATACGAGCAGTTGACGAAACAGTTCAAGCCAAAGGAGCGGCCTGCGCGGGAGTGGGCGGCCCTGGCCAAGGCCGCCGGTATGAAGTACATGGTGCTGACGACCAAGCACCACGAGGGTTTCTGCCTGTGGGACACGAAGCAGACCGACTATAACGCCATGAACGTGTGCGGCCGCGACCTAGTGCGGGAGTACGTGGACGCGTGCCGCGAGTTCGATCTGAAGATCGGCTTCTATTATTCCCTCATGGACTGGCACCACCCGGACGGAGCGACGGGCGCTTACGATCCCGAGGCGCGTCTCCGGTTCCTCAACTTCACCCGCGGCTGCGTGCGGGAATTGATGTCGAACTACGGCAAGATCGACATCCTGTGGTACGACGTTTCCATGCCCTTCCAGAGCCACGAGGGATGGGAGTCGCTCGCCATGAACCAGATGGCGCGGGAGCTGCAACCCCATCTGATCATCAATAACCGCAGCCGGCTCGACGAAGATTTCTCGACTCCCGAGGGAAGCGTGAAGGCCGCCGAGGCGGGCCGCGGCTGGGAAGCGTGCATGACCTTCAACGACACGTCGTGGGGCTACATGCCGTCCGCCGCCCAGGACAGCCACACCCCGCGCGCCATCCTGAAGATGCTCAATACGGCCGCGGGGAGCGGCGGCAACCTCCTGCTCAACATCGGCCCCGCGCCCGACGGCAGCGTCCCGGAAGAGGCCGTGGAGCCGCTCAAGAAGGTGGGCGATTGGCTGAAGCTGAACGGGGAAGCGGTCTATGGCGCTCTCGACCGCACGAACTACCGGATGTGTTCGGGCTGCGGGGGGTTCTCGCGCAAGGGGAACACGGTCTACTTCTGGTGCCGCTGCTGGCCGGAAAACGAAATGGGCCTCGGCGGCTTCAAGACGAAACTCAAGTCGGCTCGCTTTCTCGTGAGCGGCCAGCCGATCGATTTCCAACAGGAGGGTTTCCGTATCCGCCTGCGCAACCTGCCCGAGCAGAGCCCGGACACCACCGGGATCGGTATAGCGGTGATCGCCCTCGAATTCTCCGACACCCCGGAGTACGAATGGGCCGCCACCTCACGGGCACTGAAGATGAATCCGTGGTGGTGAGGGGGGCCTGAGTCCGGGGGCTGGTTCAAGCCCGGCTGAAGTCGGCTGTTGCGGTGAAAGAGCGGGCTCAGACACCCCTGCTGAAGCACGCTGACCGGGGAAGGCGGGCCACTGAATCGGGTCGCGCGCGGGATATCCCTGCTGTATGAAGATGAACAGATTCTCGCGGGAGGAGATAACGAACAGATGACAACCTACGACGTATGCGTGATTGGCGGCGGGACCGCTGGGCCGGTGGCGGCGATTCAGGCGGCCCGGGCGGGGGCGCGGACCTTGCTCGTGGAGAAGAACGGCGTTCTGGGCGGAACCATGACGACGGCCGGCGTGGCTTGGCCCGCGCTGTTTTATGCCTGGGGCCGGCCGGTGATCGCGGGCATCGGGTGGGAGGTGGTCAAGCGGGCCATGGAGGAGGGGAGCGGCGAATTTCCAGACTTCTCCCTGCCGCCGCCGAGACAAAATCGGTATTGCATGGCGCTCGACTACGGTCTCTACGCGGCTCTCCTCGACGAAGCGGTGATCGAGTCAGGCGCGGAGCTGCTCCTCCACACGATGGTGGCGGCGGTGGAGGAGAAGGACGACGAGGTGGCCGTGACGCTGTGCGACCGGCTCGGGCTGAGGGAGATCTCGTGCAAGATAGTGATCGACTGCACAGGCGATGCCCTGGCCGTTCAGATGGCGGGGTTCGAGGTGGAACGCGAGGAGAATTGCCAGCCCGCCACCCCGCGGATGCGCCTGACCGGGTACCAGTTCGAGGATTTGGATATAGAGGCGATCGAACGCGCCTGCGGCGAAGCCCTCGAGAGCGGTGAACTCCGCAAATCGGACTTTTTCGCATCCGAAGGCTACATCGAGAGGGTTCTGCGCATGGGCAGCACGAACGTCCATGTGACGGGGATCTGCGCGGTGAGCAGCGAGGAACGGACGCGCCTTGAGGTCGAGGGGCGGCGGCGTTGCCTGAAGATATATCGCTTTCTGAGACGGCAGCCCGGCCTGGAAAAGGTGCGGATTCGTTTCCTCACCCTCGAGAGCGGCGTCCGAGAGACGGTTCGGATTCGAGGTCTGGAGCGGATCACCTTAGAGGACTACACGGCGGGCCGGATGTGGGACGAAGCGGTGTGCTACAGCTTCTATCCGGTCGACCTGCACGGCCCGAACGGGGAGTATCTGGACTTCCGTCCGCTGGAGCCGGAGATCGTGCCGACCATCCCGCGAGGCGCGTTGATCCCGGCCGGCAGCCGGCGATTCCTCGTCGCGGGCCGGTGCCTGTCGAGCGACCAACTGGCCAACTCTGGCCTGCGCGTCCAGGCGCCGTGCATGGCGATGGGCCAAGCCGCCGGCGCCCTCGGGGTCCTCGCGATCCGAGACAACGTCAGCCCCGCCGAGGTCGACATGAACGCCCTGCGAGTCCTTCTGAAAGAACACGGCGCGCTCGTGCCCGAGGGCAACGGAAGATAAGTTGCCCCTTGGCCGGATGGGATCTCACCTCGAAGAAAAGAGGGGTACGAAGGAGGGATGCCGCTATCCCCCGCGTCGTGCAGGGCGCTGTCCCCGAGCTGCAGTATGCTGTCCTCTGAGCCAGCGCGAGAACCCACTGTTCCGATGAAAGCCAAACACAGCACAGGTGACGCTGGCTTCGGTCTTCGCCGTGCGTTGGGTGCTGCTTTCTTGATCGAAGATCCCCGAGTGGGCAAAAACCGACCTCGTCGCACCGCTTGACTACTCTACATTGCAGATCTATCCTTGCCGAGTTGGATGCAGGTTAGCATTGCACCATTAAGTAAACTGCTGGGTCGAATTGGGTCGCGAGCGAAGCCTACGGATTTTCCTGATATGCCATCAAGGAGGGTTCTATGTCCACTGGATCCCATGGAGCAGAAGCCCCTGTTGATCTGCCACCCAAGACTGTTGCCGAACTCGTAGACCACGTGATCTCAGAGCTGGAGTCGCTTGGGTTGGTTGAGCCTGCCAAGCGCGAAGCAACGGGGAAGAAGATTCGTCAACTGCAGATGCGGGAAAGCGACTGGATCAGCCTCGCCGAGGCGGCCGTCCGAAGGGAGGCTGAGAATGACCAAGCCCCTTCGAATTGACCGGATTACGGCCAAATGCCTTCGCGGGGCGACGTGCGAGAACAAGGTCTTGTTGCCTGATCGGAAGATTATCCTACTCTTCGGCGAGAATGGCACTGGCAAGTCGACTATCGTGGACGCAGTGGACCTCGTATGCTGCGAATCCTTTGGTTCCCTTGCTGAGATCAGCCCACAACTCAAGTCCCACCTGCCATCCCTGGGTGCCAAGCATGCGGAAGTGGAGGTCTCGGTATCGTGTGGGCCGCAGACGTGGACCGCTCGCCTGAAAGGGAAGACAGGTGTCACAGTCACCCCTTCGGAGGGGCGGCCCCGAGTATCCGTCCTGAGGCGCTGTCTGGTGCAGCGATTGGTCACCGCAACCGGGTCGGAGCGTTTCAACACACTCAAGGATGATATTGACGTTGGAGGACTGGATTCTGCTGAGGAGGAACTACGCAAGGCTGTCAAGAAGGCCAAAGACTCTCTGACTGCCTCCGACCAAGCCATAGCAAGCCATGATGGGCGAATTGCTGAACTCTTCAACCAGGAAAAACGCCCGGATGAAGAGAACCTCAAACCCTTGGCGTGGCTCAGGGCACGAGCATCGGTGGATACCACCGCGGCCAAGAAAGAGGAGGAATTCCTCAAGACCATCTGCGATGCCTTTGCGGCAACCGACAGCCTCACATCGGAGGCGAAGGAAGGGATGACGGAGCTCACGCGAAAGCGTGGTCTGGAGAAGACCGCCAATGAGGAACTGCGTTCCTTCGTCCAGGGAAATCCAGAGGCCGCGCGTATCTTGAACGAGATACTGGTCCAGACCCTCAAGTACCTGGAAGCGGAGCCCCGGACGGAGACCTGTCCTGTCTGCAGGCAACGCGTGAAGCCCGACGAACTCCGAGCCCAGATTGACGAGAGACTCAAGGCCCAACCCGACCTGCAGGTCCGGCTGAAAGCAGCGAAGGATGCCGAGGAGCAGAGGAAGAATGAGGAAATCCTCCAGAAGGGGCGGTACCAGAGACTGACGATCAATGCAGCCGCCCTTCTCCAGGGCCTTGCGTCATCATTGCCTGCCTCATTTCTGAAGGAGGCCGAGAGAATCGCGGCCAAGTGCCCCCTCCTTCGGGAGTGGAAGGCCGACGCGACTTACGATAAGGAAGCCCGGCGAGCACAAATCAAGGAAGCGGAGGCGGTGGCAGAATGGTTCCGAGAAGCCGCGGCCACGTGGAGTACCCGTCTCGCTGAGATCCAGCGTGAGACGGGCGCTATCGAGACCAAGAAGACGCTTCTGAAGACCTATGAACAGACGCTTCGGGACGGTAGGCAATGGGAGCAGGTGCAAAGCAAGCTGGTGGCAGCCCACAAGATAGTGGCAGGCGCACGCAAGCAGTACGTTCAACGCGTCCTCGACCGTCTGGCTGACGACTGCGACCGAATCTACCAGGCCATCCACCCCGGCGAGCAACTCTGCGGCATCCGCTTTGTGCTCGACCAGGAGAAGAAGGGCTCGCTCGAACAGCATGCAGACTTCAAAGGGTTCAAAGACGTCATTCCCCAGACCTGCTTCTCGGACTCCCACCTCGATACGCTCAGTTTCTCTTTCTTCCTTGCCATGGCCCGCCAAGGCAATTCCTCCGAGACAATCCTTGTTATAGACGACATCTTCACTTCGGAGGATGACCGACACCTCCGCAACATCGCCTCTCTGCTGGCGAACGAGGCGGCGAGTTTCGCCCAGATCATCGTAACGACTCATCTTCGAAAATGGACCGAGTGGGTACGTTCCGGCCGCCTTCCGCAAAGCGTCTACGCCGTGGTAGAACTCTCCTCCAAGTGGGACATGAAGAGCGGTATCACGTCGCAGATCTCTCAGATGGACGATACCGAGATCAAAGACCTGCTCGCCAGCATGTTTCTCGATCGCACAGCGCTGGCAGCCAAGACTAGGCGATTTCTCGAGGGATTTGTCGGACCCATCGTCGTGGCATTGGGCGGTCATGCGCCCATGAGGCGCTACGGAGACTACGAGCTCAGCGATTTCCTTTGCGGTCTGCAGTCACTCACAAAGGGGGGATGGCGGGTGGTTCCTGGCAACTCCACTCCCGGTGTCCTGAGAGCCCCGTCCATCCATGAGACATACGATGTCCGGGCTAAGGCGAAAGAGTTCAATGAGAGCAAGTCAGTGGTGAACAAACTCATTCATGCCTCCGAAGAAGGGGAACACTACACCGACGACGAGGCGCGTGAGTTTGCCCAAGAGGTGATCGAGCTACACCGATACTTCAAATGTGAGAAATGCGGGGCAATGGTTGGCGCAAGGAGAAAGACAATGGCGTGCACCTGCGGCGAGTGGAAACTGGCAGTCCACAAGACTTGCGCCAGTGTCTGAAACGCTTGAGATGCCTGAAAGCAGGATTGTAATCTATGCCAACTCCCGATCTTGCCCCCTCCCAACTGCCGCCCAGTAGAAACAAGCGGCAGAGACCTGTCAAGCAATGTGTTCAGGTTGCGGCCGAGATCTCCCCATGCCGAAGCAAGACAGCGGGCAGACCACTGGGGCGTCCCCCGAACTGAACCCCCGAACCGTGAAAGATAGCCTCGCCTCCTTCGTGATCTCCCTGGCTTCGTGGTGAATAAACCTGGACTTGGATATCAACTGGGGACCGTTGTCAGCCGCGCACAGCCGGGGGCGAGTGCGCCACATGGGGCTATCGGGCGGGGCGGCCTTCCGGCCCGTCGAAAATCTGGCCTCCGCCCCCTTGACTCTTTCTCCCTATCCCCCTATAAGGACCCTTCGAACCGGTTTGGGCTCCCCGGCAGACAGGCTTTGGGTACATTCTCTCCGCACGCACAAGGAAACGCTCATGGAACTCCGTTTTCGGCAGATTCATCTCGATTTTCACACCAGTGAAGACATCCCCGACATCGGCGCGAAGTTCGATGCGGAGGAATATGCGTCGACTCTCGATAAGGCCCGCGTGAACTCGATCTCCACCTTCGCCCGCTGTCATCACGGCTGGTTGTACTACGATTCGAAGGCGTTTCCCGAGCGGGTGCATCCCCAACTGGCCAACAAAAACCTGCTGAATGAGCAGATCGAGGCCTGCCACAAGCGCGGCATTCGCGTGCCGATCTATATCACCGTCCAGTGGGATCACTACTCTTCCCAGCGCCACCCCGAGTGGTGTGTTGTCAACCCTGAGGGGAAGTTGGCGGGTACTCCGCCCTATGAGGCGGGCTTTTATCGCGCTCTTTGCGTGAACACGCCGTTCCGCGACTTCCTTAAGGAACAGACGCGGGAGGTTCTCGAGACGCTACCGACCGACGGGATTTTTTACGATATCGTCATGACCCAGGATTGCTCGTGCTGGCACTGCAAACAGGACATGCTGGCACAGGGCTACGACCCCTATCGCAAAGAAGACCGGATCCGGTTCGCGAAGGAGATGCTGGACGGGTTCAAGAAGGACATGACCGAGTTCGTGCGCGGGTGCGGTTCGGACTGCGCGATTTTCTACAACGCGGGCCACATCGGGCCGGGCTCACGGGAGAGTCTCGACGCCTACACCCATCTCGAACTCGAGTCGCTGCCATCCGGCCACTGGGGGTACATCCATTTCCCCTTGAGCGTGCGGTTCGCCCGAAACCTGGGGCTGGATTTCATGGGTATGACCGGCAAGTTTCACACGTCGTGGGCCGACTTTCATTCCTACAAGAATCAGCCCGCCCTCGAATACGAGTGCTTCAACATGCTGGCCTGCAACGCCAAGTGCGGCATCGGCGATCAGCTGCCCCCCGACGGCAAGATCGACCAAGCAACCTACGACCTCATCGGCTCGGTCTATCGCCAGGTCGAGGAGAAGGAGCCGTGGTGCCGGGGCGCGAAGGCGGTGACCGATATCGCGGTCCTCACCACGGAAGAATGGATGGGCGAGCGGATGCCCCCCGCCACGGCCGGCGCGGTTCTGATGCTCCTGGAAGGAGGCCATCAGTTCGAGATCGTGGATTCGCGGAGTGATTTCTCGCCGTACAAGGTCCTGGTCCTGCCCGACCGCGTACCGGTGAACGATGCCCTGCGCGCGAAGATCGAGAAATTCCTCTCCGGCGGCGGCAAGTTGCTCGTCACGGGTGAATCGGGCCTCAATCCCGAGCAGACGGCCTTCAACCTCGACCTGGGCGTGACCCTCCACCCGAACCCGACCCGCGATCTCGACGGCAACCTGGTCCGGGGCAAGGTAATGCCGCGGGGCGAGTACACGGATTTCGTCCTGCCCCGGGGCGACTTGGCAAAGGGCCTGCCCGAGGTCGAGCACGTCATGTACGCCAAGGGAGTCGAAGTCTCGCTCGCGGGCGGCGAGGTACTCGCCAACGCGATTTCGTCCTATTTCAACCGCGACTGGCGGCACTTCTGCTCGCATCAGCACACGCCGTCGTCGGGCGAGGTAGCCCATCCCGCCATCGTGCGCAAGGGCAACGCGATCTACTTCAGCCATCCCGTTTTCTCGCTCTATCGCAGCTTGACGCCCCTGTGGGCCAAGCGCCTGGTTCTCAACGCCCTCGACCTGCTGCTACCCGAGCCGCTATTGCGTCACGACGGTCCCTCGACGCTCCAGACCACGGTGAACGAGCAGAAAGGCGAGAGCCGCTGGGTGGTCCATCTCCTGCACTATATCCCCCAGCGCCGGGGCGAGGCGATCGACGTGATCGAGGACGTGATTCCCCTCTTCGACACCGCACTCTCGCTGAAGACGCCGAAGAAGCCGAAATCGATCCGGCTCGTGCCGCAGAATCGGGAGATTCCCTTCGAGGAGAAGGACGGGCGGATTCTTTTCACCGTGCCGAAGATCGAGGGGCACGCGATGGTGGAGGTTACATACTGAAGACCGATCCCGAACAGGCCAGAAGGAAACAGTCCCATGTTCACAAACGCCGAAAAAATCCGCGAGCAGGAATTCCGCCGGACCGGGTCGGACTATGTCTGCTTCGTGCCGGAGTATTCGAACGGGCGGACGCCGGACAGTCACAACGAGCATTTTCTGGTGTTCGAGGGGACGGACGGGCATCTCAAGGCGATCTGGACGCAGGCGCCGCGCCATCCCGACGGGCCGGCGGCCATGCGGCAGGTGAACCACATCTGTTTCGCCGATTCGGCCGATGGCGGCGCTACGTGGACCGAGCCGCGCCGGATCGTCGGGCCCGAGGGCGGTGATGAGCCGGCGTGCATGGCGAGTTGGGGTTTCCCGATGGTTTCGAGATCCGGGCGGATTTATGTCGTCTGGAACCAGTACAAGGGGCTTAACGGCAACATCAGCATGCACACGGGTGGCATGTCGGCCTTCTACAGCGACGACCAGGGACGGACTTGGTCTCAGCCGCATGAGATTGACATGCCGGTCAGTCCCTATGACGATCCCGAGGGCAGAATTCCCCCGGAATGGATCGTCTGGCAATCCCCCCAGCGCGACCTGCGGGGCGGCCATTTCGTCGGTTATAGCAGGTGGTTCAATCCCGCTCGGCAACGGCCGATTCCGGAGGGCCATTCGGGCTGGACTTGGCTAGAATCGGTGGTCGAGTTCATGCGGTTCGTCAATATCGACGACAATCCGGAGGTTGCGGACCTCCAAGTCCGCTCCAGCGCCTTCGGCGATAAGGCCCTGCGTGTGCCGCACTGGATCGATCCGCTACGGACAGTCGCCCAGGAGCCGAGCGTCGTCCGACTGCCGGATGACCGCCTGTTCTGCGTCATGCGGACGAACAGCGGATATATCTGGTACGCCCTGTCCGAGGACGACGGCGAGACTTGGACGAACACCCGGCCCCTTCTGAACCGGGACTTTGGCGTTCCCCTTCTCCAACCCGTCGGGTGTTGTCCAATTTACCAACTGTCGGACGGGAGATACGTCCTCTTGTATCACAACAATCGGGGCTGGACGGAACCGAAGATCGACGCCCAGGGCCGCAAGGGGGAGATCACCCACAGCCCGCGGTATCCAGCATTTCTTGCGCTGGGCGAATTCCGTCCCGGTGCAGATCAGCCGCTATGGTTTAGCGAGCCGAAGAAGTTCCTCGATGCCGGCCGGTATGACGTCACTGGGAAGGAAAATGGGCAGACCGCAGTAGGCATCTATACGAGTTTCACGACGAAAGAGGGTGAAAATGTTCTCTGGCACCCCGACCGGAAGGTTTTCCTGCTAGGGAAGCGGGTCACGGAGACCTTTCTCGTCGATATGAGGATCCCGGAGAGGTCGTAACTACGAACCGGGATACTCTTGCCACGGCGGGCCGCCAACTGTGCCACAAACCCTTGTCTGAGCAGGACATAGCATTTTTCTGCCGGGCGCTGAGTCGTTCCTGGAAAATGGGGAAAAGCTCGTTGACATTTTGCGGGAAATCCGGTTAACTGTTTGCTTCACAGCGCTTCATATCTTGCGCCTCGTCGTAGCGAGGGGCTCAAGATATGGCACTTTCCCCTAAAGCGAGGTTCTAAAAATGGGTGAATGGATCGGACGGGGCCGGAAGGCCCGTAGAGCTTATGGTTTTGACGAGATCGCCCTGGTGCCCGGCATTCAGACTCTCAACCCCGACGAGGTGGACATCGCCTGGGAGATCGGGGAGCACAAGATCAAGATCCCGATCATTGCGGCGGCCATGGACGGCGTGGTAGACACGCGATTCGCCGTGGAGATGGGCCGTCTCGGTGGGATCGCCATGCTCAATCTTGAGGGTGTTCAGACC
>JABMPG010000791.1 GCA_013203855.1 bacterium | reverse complement strand
GCCTAAGCCCCTCGTTTATGTCGTACACCCGGGTGCTACCGATATCCTTCACGTGGGTTGCGGCGGGCGGGGGTTGGGGGTGTCTCCTTTCGGGTGGCGCTGGGTCGAAGGTTTCAGGGGGAAGGCGCCGGGCGTGGACGGAGACGCCCGACAGGCGCACCCACAGTGTGTGGCCGGTGCGCATGAGGGTGCAGCCCAGATCCACTCCTGCTGCTCTTCGGCCAGGCGTTGGAGAACGCCCCGCTGCTGGTTGCCGCATGCGAAACTAATGTTGTTACGATATTAGTAACCATGTTCGCGAAGGATCGGGGATCGATAATCCCGGGCTCTGTGTCGAGCCATCCGTCGAGAGAAAGGGCGCGATTACCGCCCTCACCGGTCAATTCTTCTATTTCTCCAGAATCTTGAAGGCTTTCCCCGCCCACTCGATGGCTTCCATGTGGTGGCCTCTCCGGATCTCGAGGGTCTCGCGCCAGTGGGTCTGCATCAAGCCCTTGAGACTTTCGGGTGACAGGTAACGCTTGGCCCAAGCGGCGGTGCGAACGATGTTTTCGGGGTTGGAATGGTTGCTGCCGGTGGGCACCTGGTCGTAGCCTTTTTCCTGGAGGTCGAGGTAGGCCCTGACCCGGGGATTCTGCCGGTTCAGACTCGGCGAGTAGAACCAGTTACTCTGGAGGACCGAGGTCGGCATCTTTTTGTAGAACAGCTCGGGGTGATGCCAGACGTAATCGGACCAGACCCAAGGGCGCATGTTGAGTTTTTCGCAGCGGCTGAACAGGTGATATACGTCCTCCCACCACAGGTCGTGCTGGCGGACCACCGCATAGCGATACCAGCGCTGGTGCTGGAAGGTCTCCTCATCCATGCCGAGATGCAGGAGCCGGGGACCGTCGAAGAGGTCATGGGCCTCCTGAATCAGATCCTCGACAACCTGATAGTATCTCGCCGTGGAGACCATTCTAGAATAGGGCCCGAGCCAGAGGTTGTGGGCCGTGGAAAAGTTCATCTTGGGAATCGGCTCCAGGCCAATCTTGCGGATCTTGTCGAGTTCCTTGCGCAGGCGGGAGACCGACCAGGAGCCCTTCACAGCGAGCTCGGGGTGGCTCTCGTACTTGACGCCCTCGCCGAGGTCGATGACGACCATATTGAAACCGTGCTCGACCATGGCCTTCATCATGTCGTCCCAAAGGGGACGGTCGAGGCGCATGAAGGGCTTGTATCTGGCGTACTCGTAAAGGGGCGGAATGTCGGGGTTCTCCCAGTCGGCCCACATGTTGCATCCGAGGTGGATGAGGTTGGCCTTGATGAAGGAGTTTGCTTCCGGGGGATGGGGGTTTCTGGTCATGTTCGAGGCCCTTTGGTGGAGTTTGAAGCGTCGCCCCCGGCGGGGGCTCACGGGTTGGAAGAAGGGTTCGCAGTCCACGGGCTTGCGCCCGAGGCTATGAAGCCTTCACCTCCTGCGGAGGCTGGGTCTGGCTCACTCCGTGGGTTTGGGTTCCTTTCCGGTCTTCAGGTCGTGGACGAACTGGCGGACAAAGGGCGAGAGCAGGACTTCGTCCGTCTCGGAGTTGATGGAAGTATAGCTGTCCACCTCGTAGAGAATAACGCCGTCAATGTTCGGATCATTCCATCCCCAACCGGCTGTCTCTCGAATCTGATCGATCGCCTTCTTCACATCGGGCGCGTCCCATTTCGAGTCGGTCAGGTCGGCCTGCCAGGGAATGCCGCCCATCAGGCGCCAGTCATAATAGACGGGCTTGTCATGCTCTTTGGCGAAGGCGACGACCTCGTTCATGAAATCCTGGCCCATTCCGCGGGCGGAGCCCCAGGGAAAGGGGAGATATTTGAGTTCGATGCTGTCGGCGATATCGTCCTCGATCCATTCTTTCCAGTCGTAGGCGAAGGTCCACGGCACATTGTTGGCCCGGCTTCCGGGAACTTCAGCGCCGAAATGGAAATTCACGTGAAGTTGCAGGGGCAAATCCGCCTTCTTCAGGTTCTCTTTCAGTTCCCGGAGAAAGAGGGTGAGGTATTCGCCATTGATCTCTTTCAACTTTTCCTCGTCCCAAGGTTCGGTCCGGATGTCCACGCCATAGCGCTTCATGTATTCGTCCACGACCGGCTGATTGAAGCCGTACATCTCTCGCTCGCTGGTCCAACAGCTATGGTTGGAGATGCGGATCGTGATCCCGTCCACACCGGCCTTGACGCAGCGGTCGCGGATTTCGTCGAGCCAATAGCGGCGGACTTCGGGATAGCAGGGGTGCAGAGAGCCGATGAGATGCATGTTCTTGCCCTTGGCCACCGCCTTGAAACCGTTCCTTCGGACGGATCGACCGGGATCCATGACGCCGTCCAGATAGCGAGTGACGAGTTGATGGGCGCGGTCAAACATGAAGGACGATGTGGGGAGAGTCTCGCCGAAGCCTTCGGGCATGAACCGGTCGGCCCAATCGCCCAGCCCCCATTGGAGAAAGAAATAGGTGCCGAACATGCTTTTAAGGTAATTACGGTCCACGAGGCCCTCATCCCACGTAACGGGAATGGGTTTTCCCTGGTGGTCGTAGATCTCCATCATCTTGTCGTCGGTGTTCTGGAAGTCGGCGTTTTCGTCCGCGATAGAGGGGATGACGAGAAGATAGCGCTGGGAGACGGGAATGTTCAGGCCGGAGAAGGTAAGAACCCGGACCAGCTTGCCGTCCCGCTCTTCGAGTGTGTCGGTGAAGGTGTAGTCGCCCCGATAGGGCTCGAAATTCGTGTTGATGCTGCTGGTGTAGAGCGTGAGGTTGTCTCTGTTGAGACGAGTGGGTTCGGTATCCGCCTTGACCAGCTTGACCATACCCACCGGCACGTCCCAGGGACGGTCGAGGGGGCGGCGCTCGATGCGCAGGTCGGGGTGTTCCATGACAAAGCGCGCGATGGGAAAGCTGTTGCCGCCGATTCCTTCCACCGTCACGGCCCCCTCCGGGAACTTCACGTTCTGGGGAAAGTGCATGGCGGAACGGCCGGTCTCGAAAGGTTTGAACAGGGCCCACATCTCCATGCCGTTGTCGTGCGCGGCCTTGGTGGCGTAGGTCAGAACGTCGGCTGCGGGGTCCCGGAGCGGCTGGGGAATGTAGTAGTCTTCGGCGTAGTGCATCCAGTAGACGCGCTCGACACCGATCAATCTGAGTTGCTTCATCATGTTGTCGATGGCCGCGGTAGTCGGCCGCTCTTTGCATAGCGGATCGCGGATATCATAGTTGAAGTCAACAGTCGTGTGGATTTCCCTATGCGTGGCGCATCCGCCTCCCCACATCATCAACAGGCCCAACACTATCCATTTGTTCATGGCAGACACCTTTCCGAAACAAATCGCGAACGAGACAATTGTACCGGTATGCCGGTATGCTACGTCAAGGAAAAAGATCCGTTGAGTCTTGACCGTTCGGATCCTGATCCTGAATAGGACTCACCTCGTTCCTTGCGATCCGGGAAACGGCGATTGACCCTTCCCGCCTGCTCTGCTAACCTCCAAAACCAGTGTGAGTTTGCTTCCGGAAGGAGCCTTTGAGATGAAAAAGCGGCCGAATGTTCTGTGGTTGATGACCGACCAGCACAACGCGAATTGCGGCGGGTTCGCGGGACATCCGAATGTGAAGACGCCGAACCTGGACAAGGTGGCGGCTAACGGGGTGGTTTTCGACAACGCCTACGCGAACAATCCGATCTGCTCGCCCTCGCGCATCAGTTTCATGGTGGGTCAGTACCTTCACACCCACGGTCTTTTCGGCAACTATCACGCCGAGTTTCCCGCTGAGAACCCCGACACCCTCGCCACGGTCTTCCGCCGCTATGGCTATCAAACCGGACTTTTCGGCAAGTCTCACATGATCCGAAAATGGGACGAGGACGGCTTCGAGGTCATCCGCTATACCGACCTGTGCGACTGCAAGGTTGGCGACCCGACGACCACGCACTATTTCAAGTGCCTCGAAGAGCGCGGCCTCGCGGATTTCTACGAGGAGGGTTCGATCAAGCCCGGCATGGAATACACTATCGACGGCTCGGGCCCGGCCCGTCTGCCCTATGAGCATTCCATCGAGCATTACACCGGCGAGGAGACGCTCAAGTTTCTGGAGAGCCGCGATGTGTCGCGGCCGTTCTTTGTCCACATGACCTTTCAGCGGCCCCACGCGCCCATCGCTCCCGCCCCCGAGTTTTTCGACATGTACGACCCGGAGGAAATGGTTCTGCCCGACAATGCCTTCGATTACTTCGAAAACCGGTTCGCCGGGAAGCCGAAGTTTATGGTGGACCGGTTAAAGAACGGCTGCGGCTATCCGCTCGCCGATCCGAATCCCGACCGCCTCAAGCGCGTCCTCGCCAGTTACTACGCCCTCATTTCCTGCATCGACAAGGAGATCGGCCGCGTTCTCGACAAACTCGAGAAAGACGGCGAACTGGAGAACACCGTCATCGTCTTCACTGCCGACCACGGCGATTTTGCTGGCGAACACGGCCTGTTTCACAAGAACTTCGGAATCTACGAATCGATCCAGCGCGTGCCTTTTCTGTTGAGTTGGCCAGGCGGGCCGAAGGGTCAGCACTCGGACGTTTTCGTGGAATCGGTGGACCTCTATCCCACTCTGTGCGAGATCTGCGATGTGCCGATGTCCGGCGTGCGGGAGGGACGTTCGATCCCGGAGATGCTCCAGGACGACAGCGATCCGCGCGAGGCAGTCTACTGTGAGTGGACCTGGGGTAGCCCGCGAGGCAAGGTTTCCGCCATTCGCACACGCGACTATCGTCTCGTCTTCTATCAGGGCTCCGACGAGAGCGAACTGTATGACCTGCGCCAGGATCCGGGCGAGACCCGCAATGTTTGGCATGATGAAGAGTATCGCCAGGCGCGGCTGGAACTGACCGAACAGGTCTTCCGTTTCACGCTGGGCTATCGCACGAAGTCGGACTTCCAGGATGACCGGACTTTACACCTCCGGGACCAGTATTCCCCTCGGGAACTGGTCCATAAAGGACGGCGCTACTGGAGCCGTCTGAAAGAAGTTTATTCGGAAGAACACGTCTGGCCACCCAATGAAACGAACACCCCGGCCAAATCGTGAGAAGAGACACCGTCTTCCGTGCATATCTGAAGCATGGCCTGAACCAACAGGGACGGCGACGGGAATTCGTGCGATTTCCGTTCGATCTCCCCCCTTTTTCAGTCGGGATCGACCGGCCCGATCGCGATCTCAGCCCGCACAGAACGCAATGAATTCATTTGTATTGCGCCGATTGCGCGTGCGTTGCCGGTGATCAGGTGCTACCATTTTACGAAGATAGTGTAGTCGTCCGATTCTACCATCCCCGAAGAGGAGATTCCCCGATGCAGACCCGCACCAGTCTGATCGTCATGCTGTATTTCTGGGCCATGGTCCCGTTCGTGACGGGCCAGACTCCCGCCCGATTCGGGTCGGTGTTTGATCCGACGGATTTCACGGTGATCGGCGCCCTCTCGGCGAGTTCAGGCGAAATTCAATTCGACACCGATGCCCTGACGGTGAGCGATTTTGCTTCGCCGGGGGTTATCGGCTTTACGGAAACCGGCCGCGAGGTGGCTGTTTTCTGTTTCAGCTCGATCAATATCACCGGATCGGCCAACGTGACTTTCTCCGGCGACCGGCCCCTGGCGCTTCTTAGTCAGGGATCGGCGACGATTGACGTGGTCATGGTTGCCAATGGCGCGGATGGTCAGGCCGATGGCAGCTCGGCTTCCGGGGTGCTGGGCGGATACGCGGGAGGAAAGGGAAGTACGGAAACGGTCCTCATCGCGACCGATGGGGAGGGACCTGGCGCGGGAAGAGCCGGAAGCAAGTTCAATGGCGGCGGCGGCGCGGGTCATGGTGGCGCGGGGGGACGGGGGTTCTTCTATACGGGCACGTCCTCGTCCGGAGGCCCCGCTTACGATTCCGCGGCGCTCTCTCTTTTCCTGGGAGGCAGTGGGGGGTCCGGGGGGCATCGTCAGGACCTCAATTACGG
>JABMPG010000790.1 GCA_013203855.1 bacterium | reverse complement strand
TTCTGGTCAATCGCCCGGACGGAGTGCCGGAGGAGTCGGATTTCAAACTGGTCGAAATAGAACTGCCCGAGCCGGTGAAGGGGCAGGTCCTCGTGCGGACCGCCTATCTGTCCGTGGACCCCTACATGCGCGGATTGCTGCGGGAGGAGGGGACCTATCAACGTGCGGTCGAGCTCGGGGAACGGATGGTGGGGGGGACGGTGGGCAAGGTCCAGAAGTCCCGGCATTCGGATTTCGCGGAGGGCGATGTGGTCACGGGATACTGGGGTTGGCAGGAGTGGGCAATCGTGGAAGGCGAGCAGTTGGAGAAGTTTGTGGAAGACGCGCCGATTTCCACCGCGCTTGGCGTGCTCGGAATGCCGGGAATGACGGCCTATTTCGGTCTCCTCGACATCGGACAGCCCAAAGCGGGCGAGACGGTGTTTGTCTCGGGCGCGGCGGGGGCCGTCGGATCGCTGGTGGGTCAGATCGCGAAGATCAAAGGCTGCCAAGTGTACGGTTCGGCGGGATCGACGGAAAAAGTCGAGTACCTGACCGAGGAGTTGGGTTTCGACGGGGCTCTCAACTATAAGCACGTGGAAGATTACAGTACGGAATTAGCGGCTCTCTGCCCGAACGGCGTGGACGTTTACTTTGACAACGTGGGGGGGAAGCTGAGCGACGCGGTATTCTTTCACCTGAACAAGCGGGCGCGGGTAGTAATCTGCGGGCAGATCGACCAGTACAACAAGAAGACGATGGCCCGAGGGCCGCGGCTCCTGTGGCAGTTGATCCGACACGAGGCGCGGGCGGAGGGCTTTCTGGTTTTCCAGTTCAAGAGCCGCTATCCGGAAGGTCGGAAGGAGATCGCGCGGTGGCTGAAGGAAGGCCGGGTGAGCTACCGGGAGACGATCGCCGAGGGTCTGGAGCAGGCGCCGGCGGGGTTCATCGGTCTTTTCTCCGGTGACAACACGGGCAAGCAACTGGTTCGGGTCTCGTGATGGGCGCCGCGAAAAAGCGTGGCGCGAGGTCCCCGGATTCTGGCATCATGACATCAAGACAATAGGAAGCACGGACGGCTGTATGGTCCTTTGGACTCGATGAGAGCGAAGCCGTCTTGGTTTTCCGGCTTCCCTTGCGAGGAGGAATCCTGCCGATGCCTTTTGCGTTGCTCAGTCTCCTGGTGATGGTGGGAACAGTGTTTCTAGCGCGGTTTCTGCTTCGCGCTTTCCACGGGAGGCGTTTGCGAAATCAGTCCAATCTGACTCTGATCCTTCTTTGCGCCCGGCCAGCGAATCTCAATGAGGCAGCGATTCGGCGGCAGTTACGGGAATTGTTTGGCATCACGTTCGCCGATTCCCGGCGAGGGGCTCAGAACTATGTCGTCTCAGAACCGCCGCTCTATGCGGTGCGTCACGGGGAGTACATTGTTCTAGTTCACGATTTTGATAAGCCGTACTTCGATCATGTCCAGGGCGCGGCCGAAAAAATCCACAGCGTGCGGCTTCGGGAGGCGGTTCTGGAGCATCGGGCGTGGATTTCGGTGAACTGCGTCTATCATCCGCGTCAGGCGACCCAGGACACGATCTATCAGCACGTGGGGCGAATCCTGGTGGGGCTGGCCCCCGCGCATGCTCTGGCGGTTTTCTGTCCGGACGTTCGGCTGGGCCAGGTGTTCGATGCCGAGGTGGCGGGCCGCCTGTGCGGAGATCACCCCCTGGATGCGCTCAGCGAGACTCTAAACGCGCCGGTTCTGGAACTGGCGGCGGACGATGTTCGCCTGCGTGAGGCGGCGGCCGAGGCCCGTCGGCGGTGGCCGGAGTTCGTCAACGCGTTCGATGAGGGAACCCCAGACCTGGATTTCAGCGTTAAGGCGGCTTTGCGCGAAGGAGACAAGCGCGAATTCGTCTGGGTGAGCGTGGAGAGAATCGACGAAGATACAATCGAGGGGGTTCTGGCCAACGATCCAGTTCTCCTCAAGCGGCTGAAACTCGACGATCCGGTCCAGGTGCGGGTTCGAGACGTCAACGACTGGGTGATCGTCAATGAAAAGACCCGCGACATGCGGGGTGGATTCACGGTGAAGGTTCTGATGCAGCAGCATTATTCGGGGTGAGATTGAAGGACGACGGCGCGTCATTTGCGCACGATCCAATCCTGGCGTTCTGACAGATCTGTACTGTGATTCGTCCACTCGGCGATCTGATACACCCAGCATTCCACGCCCCGAGTCTGGACTTCCGCACGTGTTCCGTTCTCGCAGCGCGCAAGTCATACTCGCGCTTTCTCCCAAAAAACAGCGTCTACCGCTCGCTTCGTGGTTGATCCAATGGAGCGTCCCAGTTGCCGACGACCGCCAGGTCGAGCCACTCTCCCCGGGTGAAGACGAAGAATTTCTCCTTGAAGAGCACCCGGACCCTCGGCGGGATTTCGCCCTCGTAACGTTCCTTCCACTTTCCCCATCGATCTGTCGGGATCACCAGTGCGGTCGGGGCATCGCTAGCGAGGCGGGGAAGGGCGTCCTCGTAGTCGTTGCGGCCCATTTCTTCGAGGTGCCGGCGGGCGTAAAACATCAGGCTGGGCTCTTTGAACTGAACGGCGAGGAGCGCCGCGTCGGATGGGGAGTTCTCACGCAGCCACCGTCCGAGGTTGGGGGAAGGACGCAGGGGTTCGAGAGACGGGAGGCCCCACATCAGGACGAGACCGAAAGCCAGCAGCATCGTGGCGGTCCAGACAATTACCGATCGCAGCGGACGCATGCACCACCAGAAAGTGGCCCCGATGACGAAGCCGATCGCGAGAACCGCGCCGAGGATCGTGACGGGGGCCAGAATATGGCCCGGCAGTCCCATGACGTGTACGGCCCCGGGAAGGGCGATTCCTGCGGCCAGCCCGATCGCGCCCTGGAAAACTGCTCCGGCCCTCCACCAGCCAAGCGACGGAATGGATGCTTCCTCCAGGGAGATCGCTCTCTCCCGTTGCTGCATCAGGGCGGCCCACCATCCGCCCACGAGGAGCGCGAGAGAAGGCATAAGGGGAGACATGTAGTGGGGGAGTTTGGTGCGGGCCACAGAAAAAAGGATCAGACCGGGCACAAACCAGGAAAAGAGAAAGCGTACCGCCGCCCGGTTCCGTTCGGCCCAGCCCCATCGCATCGCGTTCAGCAGCAGGGGGGTGAATGGCAGGGACAGAATGGGGAGCAGGAGGATGTAGTACACCATCGGCCCTCCATGTCCTTCAAAGGCCTTTCCGGCGGCTCGCTCGATGACGTGATGTCCGATCGCAACGCGGAAGAATCCGCCGTCGGTGGCGTTCCAGGCGGCGATGGTCCAAGGCAGACTGATGGCAAAGAAGACAAGCAGACCGGCCACGGTTCGGATGAGAAAGAAGGCCCAGGGCTGAAGAAGGGTCTGCCGGACGGAATATTCGGGCGCGACTCCACGGCGGGCATCCCAAACGGCCCAGACTCGTTCGGTCCAGACGCCGAGGAAGACGACTGCGAGGCCGGGGGGGCCCTTGACGAGGGCCGAGAGCGCGAGGACGGCATAGAAACCGAGGTGTCGAGTCCAGGAAAAGCCGTATCGTCTCTGAGTCCAGTAAAGAAAAAAAGCGAACGTGACGGTGCACGTGAGGACGGCGTCGGTGGTAGCGGCTTTGGAGACGGCGAATAGGAGGACGTTGAGGGCCGCCGCCCCGGCCGAGGCGAGGGCTCCCCGAATCCCGAAACCGAGCCGCAGGGCGAAGAAAAAGAGGAGCGTGACAGTGAGGGCTCCGGCCATGGCGGAGGGGAATCGGACCGAAAAGGCGTTGACTCCCCCCAGGCGCATCGGTAGACTCATAAGCCAGTAGATGAGGATGGGCTTGTCGTAGCGGATCTCCCCGCTGAGATGGGGAATAATCCAGTCGCCAGTCTCGATCATCTCTCGGGTGGCCTCGGAGAAACGGGCCTCGTCACGATCCCAGAGACTGTGACCGCCGTTTCCGAGCAGGAAAAGAGCCAAGGCTGCCAGGAACACAAGAAATGCTATCCGTCCCGCGCCGCCGGTTCCCACCCGGAGCGTGGTTTCCCCGGTTCCGGGAGCCTGCCAGTCCGGATTCTGCGAGTTCTTATTCCAGTACATGATGATCAGAGGGATCTGGCAAAGAGAGATTTCGCGAGGGGCGGTCGCGATGGCCGCGTCGCGCAGGGCGACTTTCAAAGTGGAGGCGGGGAGAGTCCCGTGGTAAAGCGGGGGCTCAGGCCGCAAGTGAGTATGGCAGAAAAGAAAGCACAGTCAACGAAAAAGCCGGGAGTGTTCCACAGGCAGAGAGATTTTCCGCGGCGGGTTCGGCCGCGGCAGCTCTGGCCAGGCGTGGCAGTGGCGGTTCTGGCGCTTGTTCTGATCCCTTTCGCCGACGGGGTTTGGCGAGGGACCTATGATTTTCTGAAGATGTTGCCCTTTGACGGCTTTTTTTCGGCGGCCAAGCAGTTTGCCGTGGGGGCGGTCGTCGGAAGCATCCTGATCGCGATCTGGGCCCTCGACACGCCCCGGCGCCGGACGGTGGCGGTCTGTCTCGTGGCCATTCTGATCCCGGCGACGGTGACCCAGGTTCTAAAGCACACGCTGCGCAGGGCCCGGCCCGAGTATTCCGTTCACATGGACGACGATGCACGGAAATGGATCGAGGGATATCGACTGGAGTATCCAGGCACGGCGATCCGGACGGATCGGACGGACCAGTGGCTCTTGCTGAGTTCCCAGCCTCCATTTCTGGGCGGCCGACACAATTCGTTCCCGTCAGGTCACGCGACGGCGGCCTTCGCCTTCGCGGCGTACCTGATCGTTCTCTATCCGCGGCTGGGGTGGTTGTGGCTGCTGTGGGCGATCGGATGCGGGCTGGCGAGGGTTCGGTTTCGTCAGCATTTTCCCGAGGATGTGTTGTTCGGGGGAGCGCTGGGATGGCTGATGGCCCAGTGGGTCTTCACTTGGGGATGGCCGGCGAGATTGGGGGACTATACGGCGCGGTTGTTTTCTCGGAAAACAGAGCCCGTGGGCGAAGATCCCACACCGTCCTCAGGCGATTCCGGGCTCTAGCACAGTCTTTTCGCAAAGAATTCCTGGTAAAGGGCTTGGACTGCCTTGGACCGGTCGCTGCTTTTCACGCCGAACATCATGCTGATTTCAGAAGAGCCCTGGTTGATCATTTCGATGTTAACGCCTGCCTGCCCCATGGCGGCGCAAGCGCGACCGGACATGCCCACGGCGTGGTGCATCCCCTCGCCGACGACCATCACCAGGGCCAGTCCCCGCTCGACGTTCATGGAATCGGGCGCGAGTTCCTCCCGCAGGCGTTGGATGACGCGGCTTTCGACTTCCGCCCGGAACTCCGATTCGTTCAGAATGACGGACAG
>JABMPG010000789.1 GCA_013203855.1 bacterium | reverse complement strand
TCTCTGACCCAGTCCGGGTCCAAGGCACGGGCGCCGGGCCCAGATTCTCCACCGGCGATAACCCAATCAATGCCGCGCAGATCCATTTCCGGCACGGGTCCAATGAGGGGCTCGAGCGAGAGAAATTTCACTTGCGCCTGAGTAGCACGGAGTAAGTCAATCCGATACGTGTAGTCGCCGTTTTCGACGGAAACTCCCATCCAGATGTTGTCGCACCACCGGAGGAATCCCGAGATTCGGGACAGTCTCTCCGCTCTCTTCGTGAGGATCTGGAAAGAGTGCCAATCAGCCTCCTGCATTACCCCAAAAACCCTCCGGATGAAGTCATCGGGGACACTCTCATGAAAAAGGTCGCTCATGGAATTGACGAAGATTACCTGCGACTTTCGCCTCGACAGCGGAAGGCGCAGAGCGTGTTCGTGCAGAGCGAGTTCGAAACCATTCCGATAGTTGGGTTGCCCCATGGCTTGTAGTCGTATAGACATTCTCTCGGCATAGCAATGGCGGCAACCGGGGCTTATCTTGGTGCATCCGGTAACCGGATTCCAGGTGGATTCGGTCCATTCGATCGACGAATTAGAAGCCATCTGAGTGCCTCAGTATATGGTCTGCGATTCTCAAAGCCGTGGGCCCTCCTTTGGGATTACCAGCCGCGAAACAGAGGAGAAAGAGAGGTCGGCCTTGCGTCGTCTTGAGAAGACAGGGCCTCTTGGCGACCGAAGGGAAGATTTCCTCCAGACGTTCAACGAAGTAATCCCCGATCGATTCGATGGTTGCCGATTTGGTGGTGGTTTCAATCCCGCCGAGCATGTCCGGCTGAGACACAGTCTTGTAGAAACGATCAAACCATTCGCTCGTGCCAAAGACTGTGTCCAAGCGCTTCCTCCAACCCTCGGATATCCTGCCATCGCGCGGTAGCATTCGGTTCACAGCCACGCCCACAGGAAACAGTATCCACAGGTCGATTGCCCCAGTCCCAGCGATAGATTTCAAGGTGGGCCATTCTACCTGCAGACCATAGGGATCCAGAAACATGACCGCACGTTTTCCTCCCCATTTCTGTCGACAGATATCTTGCACGGCGCTGTTTGCATCACCCACAACGACCCGGATCACACGTTCTGGATGTTGTTTCCGAAGAGACTCAAGGTCTGCGGCATGCGCCCTCTTCTTCTCGATGAATACGTATTCATCAAACGGACGGTCGATCTCAAGGGTGATAGTCGCTGAACCCTTGAGAAATTCCTGGGAGTCCTCTTCCAGGAATCCCTCGAGGAAATCAGAATCGTCTTGTGCTTCCTTCCCAGCGCTGTGGTACCCCGTGCCAGCGAAAGCGTCGATGTAAGACAGTTGGAATTTCTGGTACTTCATGACCTTCATGTATTCGTTGAGGTACTTTCGAAGCATCTCAAGCTTCTGTTGCGTCCATTCCCCGCCAAAGCGATGTTTCATGGTCACGTTTCCCGATTGAGATGAGTATTCACATCAACGAAGGGCTGCCGGTTGACGCGAACTCTACAGGATCGCCACTGTCAGTCTATGCGTCGCCGGTAGGCCAGTCAAGGCAATGCCGCCAATGTGCCCACATCATCCCCTTTCCGCTTGATTCCCTTCCTCTTCCCCGGCATGTTGAGAGGCGGTTGTTGGATCTTGCCGAACTAGAGGAGAACACGAACATGATCGTCGGCGTCACCGGTTTTTTCTGCGCGGGGAAGGACACTTTTGCGGAGTTCGTCATGCGCAAGGGATTCAAACACGTCTCGCTGTCGGACATGATCCGGGAGGAAATCCAGGCGCGTGGGGAGGAAATCACCATCGAACGCCTCACCGCCACGGGCAACGAGCTGCGGGCGAAGTTCGGGCCCCAGGTCCTCGCCCAGCGCGCTATAGCCGCCCTCCCGCGCTACGGCAACGCGGTCGTCACCTCGATCCGCCACAGCGCCGAGGTCGAGATGCTCCACACCCGGCGCGATTTCGTCATGACCTTCATCGACGCGCCGATGGAAGTGCGCTACCAGCGCAGCATCCAGCGCGGCCGGGCGGGCGACGCGCCCACCTTCGAGGCCTTCAAGGCGGCCGAAGAAGCCCAGATGCGCAGCAACGACCCGAACAGCCAGCAACTCCAGGCCTGCAAGGACATGGCCGATATCCTCATCGACAACGACGGCGACGTGGAGCATTACGAGGAAGAAATCCGCGCCGCCCTCCGTCGCATTTTCCTCGAACTCGCGCCCCCCCGCCCCACTTGGGACGAGTATTTCATGAACATCGCCGCCGTGACCGCCACCCGGGGCAACTGTATCAAACGCCACATCGGCGCGATCATCACCGTCAACAAACAGATCGTCTCGACCGGTTACAACGGCACGCCGAAAGGAATCACGAACTGCAACGAGGGCGGTTGCCCGCGCTGCCTGAGCTTCGCCGACTCCGGCACGAAACTCGACGAGTGCCTCTGCGTCCACGCCGAGGAAAACGCCATCGTCCAGGCCGCCTGCAACGGCATCAGCATCCAGGGCGGCACGCTCTACACCACCTTCTGTCCCTGCTCCTACTGCGCCAAATCGATCATCAACGCCGGTCTGGTGGAGGTGGTCTATCTCGAACCCTACGCCATGGACGACGTGACGCGCTCGCTCTTCAAGCAGGCCGGACTCAAGTTCCGGTCTCTGGAGGAGGCAAAGTAGAAAGCAGCCGGCCACTTCCTCTTGACTTTCCTGCTACCCTCGCGAAAACTGATTGCGTGACATTTTGGCCGCTATGCGGAGGAGGAATGGATGGGCATGGATAGGAAGAACCTGACTCAGCCGGCGGAAGGACGCGGCCGCTATCGTTGGCGGCGGCTCTTTTACAACCCGCGCAGACGGCATATTTCCGTAAAAGAACGCTTTCTGGAGCGGGGGCTCGAATCGTCTCTGCTGCGCCTGATCGAGACGCCGGAGTCGGTGGACGCCGAGAAGATCCGTCTCAAGGAACAGATCGTGCGCGCCAGGGCGGAGTTCGACAATTTCCGCCGCCGGACCCGCCGCGAAAAAGAAGACCTGAAGAAGCAGGCGATCGGGGAAGTCGTTGAAGCCCTGATCCCCGCGCTGGACAGCTTCGACCATGCGCTGGCCGCGCTGGATCGCGATCACGACGCAACTGCCCTGGCCGAGGGAATCCTGGCGATTCATCAGCAGATGGAGAAGGCTTTCAGCACCTACGGCGTCGAGAAAATCAACCCGGTGGGCGAGCCCTTCGACCCGAACTTCCACGAGGGTCTCGGCGTGGTGCAGACCGAGGAGCATCCCGCCAATACGGTGATCGACGTCCTGCAAAGCGGCTGGGCGGTAGATGGCCGACTCGTGCGTCCGGCCAGGGTGAAAATTGCGCAAAAGCCCGTGGCAAGCTAAGGCGCAAAATGAAAGACAGCATAGATTACCTGCAAACAGCCGAACGTAACCCGTGATCTCAAAACTCAAAACACCCGACTCTGAACTCAGTTCCGCCCTGACCGTGCGCGACCTGCGCAAGCATTTTCCGGTCGGCGGGGGGTGGGTGTTGCGCAAGGACGGGCCGGTGATCCGCGCCGTAGACGGCGTGAGTTTCAGCGTGAAGCCGGGCGAAACCCTCGGCCTGGTCGGAGAGAGCGGCTGCGGGAAGACAACAACCGGGCGCGTGATCCTGGGCCTGGAGAAAGCCACGGGGGGCAAAGTGTTCCTCGGCGATTCCCCCGACCTCACCCAACTCTCCGGCCGCGAAATGTTCCACTACCGCCGCCGCGTGCAGATGATTTTCCAGGA
>JABMPG010000788.1 GCA_013203855.1 bacterium | reverse complement strand
CGGACAAATCGAAGACATTGTCGAGCCAGTAGGGCGTCTTCAGCGTCGTCTGGGCCTGCCCGAACTGCCCAACCAGCACCCCATTCGCCCACGCGATCCAGGCCGGGGCCCCGCCCGTGTTTGTGAAGAGCAGATGGTAGCGCAGCAGCGGGAGACCGGGCCTGAGGGTTAGGGTCTCCGCGCACTGCACGTTGGCACCCAGGCCGGTAAAGGTGCGCTCCAGCCGAAGGGTCGGGCCCTCGGTCTCGATGGTCGCGTTGGCGCTGGAGATCGCGGCTGTTCGCGTGTCCACTTTCGCCAGCCCCAGAGCCACCGGATCGTAGACGCTCCCGCTGTCCTTGTCATCCAGCCAGCCCAGAAAATACAGGCTCTTGATGACCGTGCGTTCACTTTCGGCCGCCGAGGCCAGCGGGCCGTCAAAGAAGAGATCGATCCCGCCCGAGTCAAATCGCGCCCGGAGCATGCCGTTCGAAATCGAGCCGCTCGAACCGTTCCACTGGGCATCATAGACCGAGGAAGGGGACAACCAAGAGCCGGCGGGTGTCAGATCGATCTCGGCCCTCTCGTTGGGATCGACGGAGAGGAAGACGAGCAACACGTCCGTCCCGTTGCGGGTTTCCGGGAGAATCGGAATGGAGCCGAGGCCTGAGAGAGTCGCGGAGAGAGGGGTTCCGGAAGCCACCCCGAGCGCGCTATAGACGGCGCTCGCATCCAGCACGAGGGCGTCGGCGTGCACCGTTTCGGGATGATGGTTCACTACCATGCACGTCAGGTTCTGCGCCGGGACCCGAAGGCTGCAAATGAAAAGAACGAGCAGGATCCCGCCGGGGATGGCTCTCTTCGCGAATCTTCGCCGGTTTCGGGCAGATTGGCCGGACAGGCCCCCGCGGGCGCTGGCTGTACCCATTCCCCACCCCCTTTTTCGAGAACTCTGCGCTCAGTAAGTGCAATGATGACAAAAAGACATTAAGGAATGCCTGACAGTCCCGATCTTAGATCAGGGCAGGCTCCGGGCTCAAGGCAATAGTTCTGCAGAAGTGTGGGACCGGCGGCCCCGCCTGGTCCGTTTTGCCTGAAGACTCCCCGCGGAAGCACGGCCGGGGGGCAACTGTGTGTAAACGGCGGTCGAAAAGTGTACCACTCCGGCGGTCGGTTAGAGGAAGTCGTTTCATCGCGTGATTGCGGCGCGTAGAACTTGGATTGGGCTTTCCCTTAGCCCATTCCAGCAGCGCCGGAGGGTAGCGAGTGAAAACGATGGACGACTGCATTCAAGTTTTGGAGTTGCATTTCAAGGACGGGCTTTCAGAGCGGGCGGTTGCGCGCCAGACAGGCTTGCACCGCAAAACGGTCCGGAAGATTCTGAGTGAAGGCGGTCCGGGTGTCTACCGGCGCGGCTGCCCTGCTGTGCGGCCGAAGTTGGGTCCGTTCGTGGGAGTGATCGATGAGATGCTCAAGTCCGATCGCCATTCACCTCCCAAACAACACCACACGGCCAAGCGGGTCTTTGACCGGCTGCGCGCGGAGCACGGCTACACGGGTGGCTACACGCAGGTGAAGTCTTACATGCGCGAGAGCCGGCATCTGTCGCGTGAGGCATTTGTTCCGTTGGCGTTCGGTCCGGGCCAGGCCCAGGTGGATTGGGGGGAGGCGTGCGTGATTGAGGGCGGCAAGCCCTTCAAGGTGCACCTGTTCGTCATGACCCTGCCCTTCAGCGATGTGCGTTTCGTGGCGGCCTTTCCAAGGGAGAGTTTGGAGTTTTTCCTGGAGGGGCACCCGCGGGCGTTCGATTTTCTCGGCGGGGTTCCGCGCCGAATCGTCTACGATTCTGTTCCCGGGAACAGAATCGTAGTTTTGTGTCGCAGGTCGATATGTGCCCTGCAGGCCGATGCAGCCCTTCTTCATTGGTGGATCTCGTGATCTTGGCAACATAACGCTCAGAGCGATTCGAGCCAGCTCATGAGCGACTGATCGTCTCGCCAAGTAGGTTTTCGGGGGAATCCCTCCGAAGAATGCACAGGGGGCTCGCAGGCTTGGAGCGCCATTTCTTTCGTCCGAATGTTGATCTCGGCGTACCGGTTGGAGGTGTCGAGACTGACATGACCCAGCCATGCGCGAATGACGTTCAGTTCGACGCCTGCTTCCAGGAGATGCACGGCGGTCGTGTGGCGGAAGACATGAGGTGATATGCCCAAACAATCTGTGCCCGCCCTTTTCGTCACGATATTCTGAGAACAACGTCGTACGATCCTGTAAATCCCGAAGCGTGTAAGCGGCTGGCCCCGGCCTTATTCAGACGCCAAGAAAAAGTTCCCCTCACTCCCTGTCGCGTCGGAATATGGAACCGTAGTAAAACCAGGCCCACCGTGGCGGCTGTTGACGACGCCGATCTGAAAGTCGTCCTCATATACGATCTCGCCCGGCTCGGTGTCAGTGTACGTCAGGTAGAGTCTTCTATCATACTTCGCCGCCATCCTCACGTAGAAGGCCATTTTCGCGAACATTTCGTTCCCGGCCGCGTTGTTCTTGTACCACGTTATCGGGAGGACCGGCTTGAGGTCGCCGTAGAAGGGCGGAATGAGTAGATTCGCCTCGAACCATCGGCGGTTCCGCCAATACTCCTCGATCTCGGCCTCACTCATGATTTTCTGATCCACCAGATTCCCCACCGCCGCAAACAGCCCCTTCGGCCGCTTCGTGTAGTAAGCGATCTCCTCAATGTGGATTCGGAAGAAGCGCGCTTCCATGACTGCGGAGGTTCCTTTTAGATGGTTTTCTTCTCGGTCTCTAGCACCGTTCTCAGTTGTCATCGAGCGTCTCCAGCCCCTTCAGGTGAGACATCTCACCCCACGTGTCGAGCCCCCAGGTGTTGTCGGACACGGTGAACTGGTTGATCGCGGCGTTGAAGAGCGAAAAGCGGCGCAGCTCCGAGAGAGGGATGCCGATCGCTCGATAGAAGAGACCGTTGAGCACGCCACCGTGTGTCACGATCAAGATGGTACGCCCCGGGTTGCGGGCCACTATTCGCTCGACACAGCCGACGGTCCGTTCATATCGCTCTCGGGCGCTCTCGCCGCCTGGAAAGCGGTAATCCGGATCGCCCGAATCAAACGCCGTCCATTCGTCCGGATACTGCTTCCGCCACGCCTCCTTCGTCATCCCCTGTAGAGAGCCGAGGTGACGTTCCCTCAACCCCGCATCCGTCTCGACGGACAAACCCAGCCTCGCGCTGATGATATCCGCCGTGCTCGACGCCCGCCCCAGGTCACTGCTGAAGATCCGCTCGACACCCCGCCCGATCATCCCTTCGGCCAAGGCGCGTGCCTGTTGGACACCCCGCTCCGTCAAGGAGATGTCCAGTTGTCCCTGCTGCTTGCCTATGAGATTCCATTCCGTCTCACCATGTCGGACGGCATAGATCCGGGTGGTCGTGCTGTCGATCATGGTCCCTCTCTTTCAGAAGCGCGCGACACGGGACGAGAGACACACGGTCTGCCAGG
>JABMPG010000787.1 GCA_013203855.1 bacterium | reverse complement strand
TCCCGAGGTCATCTTCCGCTCCACCGTTTCCAAAGGAAGATCCAGGGTGTGGGCGAGTTCCCGGCAGAGACGTTTGCGCGTGTGGGGATCGTCCTCGATGTAGCCAGGGGCCAGATAAGCGGTTTCGCGAAAGGAACTGCTTGCGAGAGGGGTGTCGCGGGCGCCGAAAATGGTGCCGCGCTGGGGGGTGATCTTGACCGTCTTGGTATGGTTGCTTCGGGAGCGTTGCTCGTAATAGTCGTGACGAACGTGTTGCAGGTAATACATGCGGCCCAGTATCAGTCCGAAGAACAGGGACTGGCACAGGGCCACCAGCAGAATGCGATGGAGATACTTGCGTTTTTCAAGGGATTCGGGCCGCGCCACGGTTCGGCACTCCAACGGACAACGGGATCGGGCAACAGGGGGAACGGGATCGGGAGCAAAATGACCAAGCCGGCGCCAGACTTTCGGCCAGGGGGCACCGGCGAAAAATCTTGTGCAGAGGCGTTAGGAAAGGATCGGGATGCGTTCGGAACATGAGGAACGGCAACAGGAAGAGTCTCAGGGGACGGAACGGTAGAGGGAGGCAAGAATGGGGATCGGAAGCGGAACGGGAACGTGACAGGGAACGGGAAGAGAACAGGGGTCGCGGGAAGGGAGCAGGTGCGAGAAGAGTGGGAGCAAGTGCAAGAGCGGCACGGGAAAGGGAAAGGGCGCGAGAGCGCGGACAGGGCGCAAGAGTAACAGGGAGCGATAGAACAGAGTGCGGGAGAAAACGCCGGCCTGGTCAAACCAGGTACTCCAGATTTGTGAAAGAACCTACGCGGCAGAACCGCGCGGGCGGGATAGACCCGCCCTTGGACAAACTCTATCGATCTCGGGCCATGGAAACGCTCGACAGAATGAGCATTCGTTCGCCCAGGGTTTCGAGCAGGTTTTCATTGTTCGAATGACTCGCCGCATCGGCCAAAGCCAGACTTCGGCTCATCTCCTGCCAGCGCTTCACGGAGCCTTCGGCTACACGGGCCGAACGCCGCTGTTCGGGCCGACAGTACTCCATGCCCAACTCGGTCATGGCATAGCGCTCGATTGCTCCGCCAGCCTTCTGGCTCTCGACTTCCGAGACCAGCATCCGCTGACGGTTCAGCAGTTCGGAACGCTGCGCCTGCAACTTCTGGCTTTCTATCTGGAGGTCGCGCACCAGGAAGCGCAGATGCACCTCGACCAGTCCCAGCGAGATCAGCAAAGCCAGAAGCGTGAGGGACCGGAAGAGAACCATCGGACGGAGCAGAACGCGGGAGCGGCGTCTCAGGTCGCATCGGGACAGGCGTGTCATGACGGTCTCCTTTGGGTGCGAGTTTTCCGGCTCATTCGGTCTGGCGAATCTTCTCTACAGCCCTGAGTTTTGCGCTTCTTGCCCTGGGGTTGACTTCCACTTCGTGAGACGTGGCGGCCATGGGCTTTCGTGTCAGGTCCCGGAATGCCGCCGGGGTCTGGACCCGGCCGAAGGGATCGTTCTCGTCGATCACGTCCCGGCAAATCTCCCGGAAGGTTCTTTTGACCGTCCGGTCCTCGTGGCTCTGGAAGGTCAGAACGGCCATCCGCCCTCCCACCTTGAGTTTCTGTGTTGCTCCGGCCAGCGCCTGCTTCAGCGATTCGTCCTCGGCGTTTACTTCGACCCGAAGGGCGAGAAAGACGCGGGTGGCGGGATGAATTTTCGGGGGCCACGCTTTTCGGGGAATCGCTCCGGCCACTGTCTGGGCCAGTTCCGTCGTCGTTTCGAGGGGCTTCTCGTTTCTCCGCTCGATCAATCTCTTCGCGATCCGGCGGGCCCAGCGCTCGTCGCCCTTGTCGCGGAACAGTTTTGTGAGATCGTTTTCGGGCCAAGTGTTGACGATCTCGGCCGCTGTCAAGTCCCCCGATCGGTCGTAGCGCATGTCCAGGGGGCCTTCGGACTGCAGGGAGAACCCGCGAAGGGGATCATCCAGGTGGAGGGAAGAGGCTCCCAGGTCCATCGCGATCCGGTCGACGCTTTCCAGGTTCAGAGCGCCCAATACTCTGACGAGGTCGGCGTGATTCGCTTGAACGAGAGCGTAACTGCGGGAAGGGAAACCACGGGAATCGAGTCGTTGACGGGCCAGCGAGAGCATCGCGTCGTCCAGATCGAGACCGACCAGGTAGCCTTTCCCTCCACATGCTTCGAGCAGCGCCAGGCTGTGTCCGCCCGTCCCCACGTTCAAGTCCACTATCGTGTCTCCGGGACGGGGCTGCAAAAGTTCCACTACTTCCTGGACCATGACGGGCTGATGCAGCTTCTCGGTCATCCCAACCCCGGTCCTTTTGAAATCGCCTTCTCTGCCTCCCTCGAAGAGGGAAATCTTCAGCCGGCCCTAGGAAGCCCGGCGGTTTTTCTCACGAACCTGCTCGATGAGCTGTTTGCGATTGCGAAGCGTTTCGGCCTGCGTCTGGGCCCAGCGCTCGCGGGGCCAGATGTCAAAACCGTTCATTGTTCCGACGCATGTCACCTCGCGGTCCAGTTGGGCGATCTCGCGAAGATCGGCGGGGATGCGGATGCGTCCGCTGCCGTCGACTTTTTCGGGCGCCGCCAGACCGGTGTACAACTCCCGGATCCGCCGGGTCTCCTCGTCCAGATCCGACATCTGCATGAACTCGGCCACTGTCCGGTTGTATTCCGAAACCGGCTGGACTCGCAGAACCGTGTCGAGGGAGACGCTGATGATGACCTCCATCTGATCCGCGCCGTACTTTTCCTGCAGGACGGACTTGAACCGCGCCGGGATGCTCAGGCGTCCCTTGTCGTCGATCCGCAGGTCGTGTTTGCCAATAAAACCGACAAGGCTTGTCACGAAATCTGCTCCTCAGAGTGCGCGGGAAAGGTTCTTCAACAGGTTCTGAAACGGCCGTGATGCGGGAATTTCCGGTCCAATCTCACCACGACGCCCCACTTTCTGCCACATTCTCCCACCTTCAGGCAAGTATTATTTTCATTTTTCCAGTAAAATTTCCTACATATACAAGATATGGGCAGGGGAAAGGTGCGGAGGTGCAAGATGTGGGGTCAAACGAGTGGGAGAAAAGGGGGAAAAGATTTCCACCCCCCACCGGGAGAGTTGTGGCGCGGCTAGCGCGGGGGGGCGAGCAAGATTCGTTTGGTTGAAGAGAAACTGCCCCTCCGCTGCCACGGATCAGAAAAGAAACGCCAACTCTCGAATCGGGAAGGCCAGCACCCGTTCATCTCCCGCTACCTGCCAGTCTTTCTCCATTTCGATCTCGACGCGGGCCGTGCCGCCGCCGTACGTCACCGGAAAATGAAGATCCTCGCAGGTATTGTCAAAAGCCTCCCATGTTCCCCCGTTCACACGGAGCCGGCCGGGATTGATCTGGTTGACGGGCGCCATCGGGAAAGTCAGCACGCGAAGAAACTTCGCCTCCGGCGGGACATCTAACCGAAACACGCCTTTCTTTCCCATCCACCGGTGACTGAGCTGTCCATCCTCAGCGAATTCCTGATAGGAAAAGCCCAGCCCCCATTGGATTTCCGTCTGACCCAAGGACAGAGTCTCGACGCGGAACCCGGAAAAGAACCTCTCGTATCGCCTGTCTTCGCCACCATTGATACCCGGAGGCAAGGTGCAGTAACGACAGACCGATGACGGGTTCCAACTATGGATCGTGCGACGCAGGTTTCGGTAGAGATGCCCATTCCAGATATCGGACCATTTCTGCTGCTCCAGAAGATTGCCTAACGGTTTTCCCATTATGCAGCATGGAAACACTGTGCCGTCGGCTGCCACATAGGTGTCATTCCACGGCATCAGACAGTAACGCGCTCCGGCACCCCGGTGAGGGGGCGTTCCGCGAATTGCACGATTCAGGATGTGGCCGAGACCGCGTCGCTGAAGGTAGTTCCATGCCAGGGAAACAACCACCGCCGCGCGTCGCAATGTTTGGAGGTTCCCGGCGTTCAGCAGTAGCCCTCGAAAGTGCCCGGGAACGGGCAGGTCGATGCCCAGCCGTGCCGCCCTTCCAAGCGCTTCCGCCAGATGGGGGGCGGCCACTTCGGGATTCTCCGCCAGAGACTGATCTCTGAGCCCTTCAAGAATGTCCTCCCCTGCCAAGGGCAGCAGGTTGATTCCCTCGACGCCGTACTTGCTCGCCAGAGAGACTAGGTCAGGCAGATCGGCAACACTTCTCTTCATCAGCACAAAGTTGAACCGCAGATGAAAGCGCCTTTCCGGCCCGGCTTCATCCGTGTTGTTCTTCAGACACTTCAGTGTTTCCAGCATCTGATCCCACTTGATAAAAGGCCGCAAAAACTCATGAGTTTCTGGGCGGGCACCCTCGATGGACAGCAGGATCGTGATCGGCATTCTCACCAGCCTTGAGACAAAGTCCTTCTGCCGAAGACGAATGCCGTTTGTGGTGAAGCACACGCTGATGTTGCGCTGAAGGCAGTAATCCAGCATCTCCTCGAAATGAGGCGCTATCAGGGGCTCTCCATACCCGATCAGATCTGCGGAGACAGCATTTCCCATGCACTCTTTCGTTACTTTTTCGGTAAGCCTTTAGCCACGCGGCGCAACTGTTTCGCTTTTCCTGCTTTTTCCCATAGCTTTTTGGTTTTTTGGCATGTA
>JABMPG010000786.1 GCA_013203855.1 bacterium | reverse complement strand
TCCCCCAGCCGCTTGTCAAAATAGACCGGCCTCTCCCCCGCTGGCGATTCGACGATACCCCCTACAGCTTTCTCAAGATCGCCGACGGGTGCGACCACACATGCGCCTTCTGCGCCATCCCCGGCATGAAAGGCCCCTACACCAGCGTTCCCCGCGATATCCTCCTCAACGAGGCCCGCGGCCTGATCGACACCGGCGTCCGCGAGATCAACATCATCGCCCAAGACATCGCCCCCTACGGCAAAGACCTCTACCCGGACTACCACCTCCCCGATCTGCTCGAAGAACTCTGCGCCATCGACGGAGACTTCTGGATCCGCCTCCTCTATCTCTACCCCGGAGGAATCACCGACCGCTTCCTCGAAGTCTTCGCATCCCAAGACAAGATCTGCAAGTACCTCGACATCCCCCTTCAGCACCTCGACCCCGTTCTCCTCAAGGCCATGCGCCGCCCCGCCGGCGAAGTTTCCACCGAACGCCTCATCGCACGAATCCGACAGGCCGTGCCCGACGTCGTCCTCAGAACCACCCTCATCCTCGGATTCCCCGGCGAAACGAATCAATCCTTCCAGAAACTCCTCCGCGGCATTGAACAACTCCGATTCGACTGGATAGGAACCTTCTGCTATTCGCCCGAGGAAGACACCGCGGCCTATGAGATGGCCGCCACCGTGTCCCGCAAAACAGCCGAACGCCGCCAGCTTCACGTCATCCGCAACCAGGAAATGATCACCCTCGAAAAACAGATGCGCCACGTCGGCAAAATCCTCAGAGTCCTGGTCGAAAGCATCTCCGAGGACCGAACTGAGGCCCACGGCCGCTCATGGCGCGAGGCTCCCGACGTGGATGGCGAGATCACACTCTACTTCGACCCCGACGCGCCAAACCCGCCCCGCCCCGGCGATTTCATCAACGCCCGCATCATCGCGGCAGAGCCCTACGATCTCTTCGCCGAACCGGCCTGATCCCCCATGCAATCCCTCCTGGCGCCCGCCAAGATCAACCTCTTCCTCCGCATCGTCCGCCGCCGCGAGGACGGATATCACGAGATCGAAACCCTCTTTCAGGCAATCGGCCTCTACGACAATCTCTGCATCCAGCAAAAACCGCTCGCGGCACAGCCCGTTGATCTGGAAATCCCAGGCCATCGCCTGAAGGAGACTGATCCGGAGAACAATCTCGTAGTGAAGGCCTGGAAACTGCTCTCCCAGCATTCCGGCCCGGCCCTCGGCCCGATCCGCGCCCGACTCCAAAAACACATCCCCGTCGGAGGCGGCCTCGGTGGAGGCAGCTCCGATGCCGCCGCCACATTGCGTGGCCTGCGCCACCTATACGATCTCGACATCGACGACGAAGCCCTCGCCGCCCTCGCCCTCAAACTCGGCGCGGACGTCCCATTCTTCCTCGGCCCGCCCTGCGCCATCGGCCGCGGGATCGGGGAGCAGCTCACCCCCGCCCCCCGAACCGCCCCCTTCTGGGCCATTCTCGCATGCCCCCCCTTCGGCGTCGCCACCCCCGAAGTCTATCGACGCTACCAGCCCGCGGCAACCCACGAAACAGGCAACCTCACCGCCCTCCTCGCCGCCCTCGCCGCCCGGAATTGCCAGGCAACGCTCTCCGCATGCTTCAACGAGATGGAAGAACTCGCCTTCGGCATAGAGCCCCGACTGGGCCATCTTCGCGCCAAACTCGAACAGATCGCCGCCCGCCCCGTCCGCATGAGCGGAAGCGGCTCCACCCTCTACACCCTGGCCGCCAGCCGCCAGGAAGCCGAAGAAATCGCCCAAACCTGGGCATCCCAGACAAAGTCCCTCTGCGCCCCCTTTCTCACATAACCATCCCCATCCGACCGACCAGAACCGGCAACATCAGGACCCGCCAGGCGCCGGTCCCATCCTCTGGGATCATCCCTTTCAGATTCACAAATGCGACACGGTACAGTCGCCCCGGCGACCTGTGCCGTTCTCAAACCCCTGAAGCCATGCTTCAGATGGCGGCCTCGTCCACGCCGCAGTTCCGCTTTCACCCCCTGCCGGGCGCACAAAAAAAAGGGCGGCATCCGAAGATGCCGCCCCGTGAACTTCCTCAGTAACCTGGATTATTCGTACAGCGACCAGGTACCAACGTTCGTGACCTGATCCTTGACCGTGGTATCGGTAAGGACGATGTCGTCGAGAAGGCTGTTCGCCATCGAACCGAAACTCAGGTTGACGAAGTCGATCAGGGCCAGACGCCCGTCGATCACGCTGACGAAGGAATCGCCCTGCGATGTAGCCGTGTTGGTAATATCCAGCGACACGATGCTGTGCATCTCGTCATAGGGAGCGACCTGGATGCTGACCTCATAGGTGCTGATACCACCCGCGCTGCCATAGCCGGCCAGAGTCGCCTGGCTCGCCCAGAGGTTCAGATTGCCCTGTTCGTCTTCGTTGCCGTCCACGTCCAACTGATACGCGTAGGTATCGTTGTCGGTGGTCGGGAAGAAGTCGAGGGTGATATACCCGTCGCCCTGGTCGGCGTGTTCGCCGCCCAGCGACACCCAGAAGTCGGAGTAGAATCCAACCTGATGGAGACCGGAGTAACCGGTGTCGAAAGGCACATCCGTGCTGCCATAGGACTGGGTCACATACACGGTGAAGTCCAGACTCACGACCGTGCTATCGGTCACCGTGATCGGCGAGAGCAGCCCGGTGCCAAACGCCGAAGTGGCGTAGAAGATGGCCTCTTCCGAGTAGTGGTCGGTCTCACGACCGCCAGCAACCGTACCACCCGAAGGCGTCCGGAAGCCCATACCCTTGGCCCAGTAACCGCCGGTGTTCGTGAGGTTAAAGCTCCAGGTATTGTCCGGGCCGGGAACATTGCCGGCGAAAACGCCGAGGGCCGTATACAGGTCGTCGGTCGGCAGGATCGCCGTGGTCACGCCGTCCCACGTTTCAGCCAGAACCGTCCGGCTGAAGCTGGCGTCACCAGTCGGGATCGCGATGGATCCGACGATGGCCTGCGCGGCGGCGATGCCACTCAGTGCGACGCTGTCACCCGCGCCACCATCGGCGCTGATCGCGAAGTCACCGACGGCGATACTGATGTCCCACGTGGTGCCGACGGCTTCCTCGTCGAACAGAACCGCGTAGATCAGGTTGTACGGGGTATCCCGCGTGATCAGGAGCGGTCCGTCGATGAAGGTCGCCACGCCCGTGCTACCGGAGACCGGGCCACGCGCCAACAGAGCGCCGTCACCCAGCGCGCCGTCGCCGTTCGGGTCGCTGTAAACCAGGACCTCGCGGATCTCAACCGCGCCCGAGCCGTTGCCGGTCAGAGTGCAGCTGATCGAGTCCAGAGCGATTTCCCATTCACCCGCGTCGAAAACCGGGTCCAAGGCCACGAGGCCGATGGGACGGTTCGCGCAGACAAGCAGGTTCGAGGTGGCCGCGTCAGCCGCGACCATGCCGATCGTTTCGTTCGGGTCGGGACGCTTGATCCAGGTGAAGACGTCCGGGATGAAGTTGTAGCGAGCGGCATCGATGTCGCCCACTTCAACGTAAACGCCACCGCCCGTGACCTGAGTGAAGTCCGGGCTTCCCGCCGACAAGGAGCCAGGAGCACCCATCGGGACTTCGGCATCCGAGTCGAGCTCGTTCATGTCGGCATTGGCCGCAGCGTCAACCGCCAGCCAGCCGCCCACGTCATCGACGTCAACCGTGACTTCGTTGCCGTCGCCAGGGACGGGAACGCTGGTCGTGCCGACGCTCAGGAACCAGTTGTTGGTCGCGTCCCGAACCAGCCAGCGGACAACCTGCCCGCTCCAAGTCTGGTCGGTATGCAGCCGGATCTTCTCCAAGTTCACGTACTTGGTGGCAACATTGCCGCCGAAGTTGTCGAAGATGGTGTAGGCATAGCTGCCCACCGTGTTGGCCGAACTCCCGGTCCCGGCAACACCGAACATGATGATACGTCCAACGGTCGTACCGGTCCAAATCACGAAGGACTGCCCGGTACCGCCGTGGAAACCACCCCATCTGAAGCCCTGGTAGCCCTCGCGGTTGCCAACTGGGCCCATTTCCCACGGGAGCGTGGGCTGGGGCGTCTCGGCGACCGTCGTGCAGACGGTCACATTCGCGTTGACCGGTATCCAGTCGAGGACCTGGGCGACTTGGCGCAGGGGCTGGGCCACCAGCATCAGGCTGGTCGTCGTGCCCGACACGCCAAAGGCGTTCGAAGTGACCACCAGGTAGCCCAGATGCGGGGGCGTCTGACCAACCGCCGGATCATACGTCACGTTGACGGTCGTGCTGCCACCACCGGGAACGCTGACCGCGCCCGGGCTGGTAAACGAGAACACGCCTTCTTCGTCGATCAGCTCCCAACCGGTGATGCTCAGGGCGCCGCCACCGACGTTGTTAACCGTCACCGTTTGGGTGTCGGGATCGGTTTTGAAGCCCTGGGCACCTGAAAGGGGATGTCCGAAGCTGGGAGTGAACCCCACTTCCTGGAGGTTAGACGTCCACTTGATCTCGGTGCAGGAAGTGTGTTGCGGGCCGGCGGAGATGGCGCCCGTGCTGCCGTCATGACCGGACTCGGAGTAGATACCGCCACCATCCACCTGTGCAAAGTTCGGGGTAACAGCCGCCCCGAAGGTCAGGACGTTCTTTTGCGTCGGCCAGCTGCCATCGCTCGGGGTGTCCGAGTACTGGTTCGGCGGGCTGTCGAAATTGGTGATCATGTTGTTGAGCAGCACATTCTCGTTCACGGGTTGCCACTGCACGTCTGCCACGACCGTCGTGAGAACGACAGCCGCATCCACATTGTTGTCGATCGAGATCGGCTCGGAAACGTACCAGATCCGGTCGCCACCGTCGCGCACGCGGATCATGTGACGAACCACGCTCTCCGCGTTAGACGAAAGAATGACCACCTCGTTGAAGTCCGCCACGATTTTCGCGCCGGGGGTGGACAGGTCCACGTACTGATCGGAGTCGAACGACCCCACATCCGGGGAATTCGAGTTGAAGATCGTGAAGTAGTAACTGCCGCCCGCGAAGCCATACAGCGATCGCATGTTCTGGCTGCTGGAATAGCACCGAATCACGCGGCTGGCGTAATCGGGGTTCGAGGCCACAGACCCAACATACCGGCGTGCGGCCCAGCGGAAGCCCGTCGTAGCCATCTCGGCGGTTCCGGCCGCGCCGGTGAAGCTCCACAGAGCGTCCAGATAGGGGCTCGAGGTGGCCGGATTGAAGTCCTCGATGACGACGTTCTGGGCCGTCTGAGCCCAGCCAGCCGTGGCGCCGAAAACCAGCATCAGGGCCACAACAAGGCATGTTGCCAATTTTACATGATTCTTACTCATTTTTTGCTCCTTTAAAATAGGAAGGGTAATTCGAAGCCGCCGCTCCATCAGGTTGGTCCCTCCGGCAATTCATTAACGGCTTCAGGAAAGGGACTGGCCCTTTCCGTAAGATCCTGCGTTTCTCTTTTCCGAGCCACCTCCTCTCCGCTCCCCGGCCCCGCGAAATTCCGCCAAAGGCCGGACATGGCAAACAACGCTTTCATACCTGAAAGCGCCCCGCTCTGTCATAGGAGACTGAATCCTTTTCTGCTTCTGAATGAAAACGGCAAAGCCGAATGAAGCCAAACAAATTGGGACGCCGCGAGAATGCGGGCATACCTGATCACAAGTGGGAGCGGAGCACGTTATGATAGATATGTTGCCCACAGGCCACGACGTCCCAAACCACGACACATCCCGAGGTGAAACACATCCCCCAGGACCGCTCCCTGCGTAAACTCATCAATCTTCGCTCGCTCCCCGGGCCGAAGCCCGTCTCCTGAATCTAGTAAGTCCGATTGATACGAAATGCGCGCCTGACAGGACAAAGCCAAAGTAAAATATCTTCTTCACAAAATAAGTATCCCGCGAACGTCGCCCCAAAGCAATTATTTAATTGTGCCATTTTGTTACGTTTTTGCGCTTGAATCGGAGCCGCGCATATCCCTATAGTAGCGCCGATGGGGCCGTGGATGCAAGCCACTCCCTCCAAAAGGGAACCGCGAATGGATGCGAATGGGTGCGAATTGATCCACAAGGAAGATGTGTTCGCCGTCCTCGGATGCGCCATGAAGGTACTGTTGCCCCACAAAAGAGAACGCCCATGAGCAAAAAACCCGTCCGGATCGCTCTCGACATCCTGGGCGACGGATACCTCGAGCAATATCGCCTCCAGGTCTTCCGCGGAGTAGTCGACTATGCCCGCTGTCACACCAACTGGGAGATCATCTTTCGCGACGCCGTCTTCTCCCTGACCCGGGCCTTCGAACGATACGAAGACCTCAAGGGCTTACGAGTGAACGGACTGATCTCCCGCGTCTCGGCCGACACCGCTCAGGCCGACCGCCTCCACGCCCTGGGCCTGCCCGTCGTCAACATCCAGAGTTTCGCCGTCGACGACCGCTTCCCCAGCGTGCGCCCCGACAACCGAGAAATCGGCCGCATGGTCGCCCGACACTTCCTGGAAAAAGGATACCGCAACTTCGGCTACTGCGGCCCCCGGAACTGGCGATGGGCACGCACCCGGGCCGAAGGTTTCTCGCAAATTCTGCAAGAGGCCGGATGCATCTGTCAGTTCCACATGCCCGACTGCCAGGATGCCGCCCCAGACAGCCCCACCAGCCCCATGCGCAGCTGGACATCCCCCCAGGAAATTCACAGCTGGCTCGCCCAGATCCCCAAACCCGCCGGCGTGATTGCCTGCCACGATACCGCCGCCCTCTGTGTCC
>JABMPG010000785.1 GCA_013203855.1 bacterium | reverse complement strand
TACATGCCAAAAAACCAAAAAGCTATGGGAAAAAGCAGGAAAAGCGAAACAGTTGCGCCGCGTGGCTAAAGGCTTACCTTGGTGTCTGTTCTGTCAAGAAAAACCGAATTGTCATTTCACCGGTCAATGGGGCCTCCTCGACGGCCTCAACATCCACGGCCACGCCGCCGTGATCACCCTCATGGAAATGGGCTTCATCGTCTACGCCAAGAGCCGCAACAAGAGCAACCAGAGCGGCCAGTTCAAGACCTTCCACAACCTCGGCCTCCTGGTCTTCGAAGACGAGGTCAAAGAACCGATCCCCTCCGCCCTCGGTCCGGGACACTTCGGGTGACGTTACTCGCTGTCCGGCGAATCCAGATTCTCAACCCGCTTGGCGAACTTCCTGCACTCCCGGATGATGGCGGCGGCGCCGTAACGCAGCAGAATCGCCTCGCGGGAGTATTGGCCCGTCTTCAGGGCATTCTGATTGCCAATCGGGGCCCCGCTGCCCGAGGCGCCCCCGTGCATCCGGCAGCGCTTCTTTCCCGTGACCGGCGGATTCCGGCAAGGGGCCCCGGATCGGGTTCTCGCCCCGCAGGCGCGCCTTGCATGGGGTTGTTTTCGGGTTTTCAACCCTCCCCCCCTCTCTCCACGTTCCCCACAATGGCCTGACCGCCTTCGCCAACGTGCACGTGATGCACCGTCATCGACTGTTTCCCGCCCGTGCGGTAGCGCTTGAGGACATCCACGTGGTTCGCAAGCGTGCGGAGCAGCTTGGCCGCCAAGGCCCGATCCCCATCGGCTCGCATCCCCGCCAGGCCCTTGGCCGCCGCCGCACTAAGAACAACCATTGCATGGGAGTGAAGGGCCGCTACCCCGCAGACCAGCACCCGCTCTATCTCATCCTTCGGCTGCATCCGGTGGACCAAAGCCTGGATTTCCTGGGCCTCCCACTTCGCGCCCGCCTCATCCGCATCGGTTCGACAACCCTTCAACAGCAGGTATCTCAGCCACTTCCCGCCGTCGTCTTTCGGGCTGTCGGGCGCTCCATCACCAGGATTCGGCTTATGAGGGACAACTTGGGTGCTCGCCTTCTGTTCGACTAGGACAGGGGCCAAGACTTGCGGTTTCGGGCCGCGGGGCGCGGCGGGCCTCGCCGGCCGTGACCCGGGATCTCTCCTCCTGTGATTCTCCCTCTTCGATTTCACCGCGTTCACCCTCCTCTGGGCAGGGTTCACGTCTTTTCTACGGGTGGGTTTTCTCTTCCTCTGCATCATGGCCTATCTCCTTCGGTTCGAAATATGCGCCAATTTGGCGCCAAACTGGGCCCTTAGGGCAATGTCGAGGGATTCGCTCTGCAGCTTGGGCGAGTTCACCTCACTGGACGGATGACGCAATGACGCAGATGACGCAAGTTTGCCCGCTCATCTCGTGTTCCCTCCATTTCCTCTCCCTCCCCTTTTCTGACAGAGAAAGAGGAGGAACTTTGCGTCATTAGCGTCATGGTGTATGCGATGCCCTGTAATCTCAGGACCTCACTTCTGGCGTAGCGTCATGGTTTGCGTCATGCTTCGGGCTCCACCTCAGGGCCTGAAACGGCCTCGAGAATGATTCTGCTACCCTTCATGTCCCGTCCGATGGACACCTCTATCCCAACCGCCCGAAGGGCGGGAGCGACTCGTTTGAGTTCGATGCTCACTTGTCCTGGCCACCTTCGGAAGCAGGTCAATCTGAACCGCTTCCGGCCTGTTTCTTAGGGTTCTGAGTAGGTCTGAGGCCGAGCCGATCCAGCGCCGCCCCTCGCTGCTTCGAACGATCAGAGCGACGATTCGGGCGAAATCTGACGATTCCACGGCATCCGCCCATTTCTGTTTGATTGCCGCCTCGTAGTCGCGAAGGAAAGCTGCCGGGGAATACCCCAAACCATGCGCAAGAGCACAGCCCCAACGGGCGAAATCAGCCATTCTCGGGGGGCTGTCCAACTGAACGTGGGGGTATCGCTGCAGGGCCAGACTGATTGCGTCAAAAAAGCCCCCGAGAATACCCGACAAAGCCCGGTGCCATCTCTCCGAAAGCAGCATCTCGGGAAGCCGACGCTCGCTCGGAATGGGCAAGCTCTCGATAAGAATGGCGCGATCCAGAAAGTCCACTCTAAATGCCGGGTTGCTGATGGCGTTGATCAGGATGCATCGCTGATACCTACGGATGTGGTCCTCGTCGTCGGTATAGAGACGACGAGTTGCGGTGCCCTCCCCTGTGACGGCCCTGCAGAAGGAATCGGAGAGCCAGTCTGGTATCGTGGAAAGATTGTCGTATGCCGGGCACCAGTGATGGTCGAGGTTCTGAACGAGATCCCGAGGATCCCGCGGGGTCTCCAGGGTGGGGACCTGCGAGGGATCCACGACATCCTTGATGAACCGGGTTGTTGTGGATTTCCCGGTGCCCGGCTCACCGCTCAGAACCATGATGGGACGAGATATCCGGGGCACGAACCAACTCGCCACTGTAATCATGAAGAGTGATTGCTGGTCCTCCGGAATGTTGACGAACCGCAAGATCTCTTTCGGGTCGCGCCCCGTTACCGGCGAAACCTGCGGCCGCTGGTGACGATAGCGGCGGAAGATCGGCGGGGAGGAAACCACCTCCCACCCATCGGGACGGATCTCGATAGTTTCGTGTCTCTCATTCGAGAGGTCATACAGGATGTGGCTATTGACTTGGGCAACCCGGTTACTCAGCTCCCGCTGAAGGCCCACATCGCATCTGGCTTCGACCTGAATCCGGGCCTGTTTGACTCCCTCGCTGCTGGGAGGTTGACCGTATCGCTGCCGATACAGGGCCGAAAGTCGATTCCGAAACCTGTCACTGGACGTTGGCGTGACCTCGTCATGGTCAGGGAAGGGGATAATAACGTGGGGCATGCCGAACTGGTCACGGAAGCATTCGGCAAAGTACTCCTCGGCCAGGCGAGTCAGCTTCTCCCCCTGGGTGAGGGCTGCTTCCTTTCCCTTGTTCCCTTGTTCCCTTGTCCGTCAATCCGGGAGATCCCGCTGGCGCGGTGCGGCTCATCCGCATAGAGATCCGACCAGGTCCACGCCATCGTTTCCAGAATGCTCTCTGTGGCGCACCCCCCGAAGCACTTGAGCAGAATATTGCCTTCAATGCCGAGTGAAACAGAAAGCGAGGGATCCTTGTCGTCGTGTGCCGGGCATCGGGTCATCCATCCCTTCCGATTCTGAATTGGCCTGTGGCCGGTGCGGGCCTCCAAGTCCAAGAGGATGTTCTGGATGGGGGAGTCTTGTACCGGGGCGGGTTCGCTCACAAAGACGCCTCCTCCCCACCGGCCGCCACGAAGGAGGCGATCGCGCGCGGAACCGAATCCGGAAACACGCGACCGAACTCGTTGGCCAGGTTCCGCGCCTCTACTCTCAGAGCCTCATAAAGCTCCCGCTCGCCCCAATCTCGGCCCAGGTGATGGGCCTTCAGAC
>JABMPG010000784.1 GCA_013203855.1 bacterium | reverse complement strand
TCGGCTTGGGGCACCTGGGCCGGGACACCCCCTGCCATGAGCGCGGCCGTCAGGCACAGGAGAGCAAAAGTGGCGATGGTTTGACAATCTCTCATGAACTCTTCCGCCTTAATGCGGTTCCTCCAGCCGACTCCTGTACTCGGCGTACAAGGCGTCGAAAATGACAAAACTCTTATCCAGTCGATCCGGTTCATCGCGGCCAATCCGGTTCAAACCTTGAAAGAGCGCCTCGATTCCGGCCGCTTCCGCCGTTTTCTTCTTGCCCCACTTGTTCAGTTCAATGTCCCGGACAATCCGGGCGAGCTGGATCAGGCCCGGATCGTCGATCTCGTGAACGGCCAAGATCGTCTCAAAGATGGACCGATTCGGCGCGCGCATATAGCGGTCCGCGCCGGGGGTATCGAACTGGATTCCCTCCGGAATCTCCGTCCCGGCGGGGTGGAAGGCGAAACGGGCATCGGGATCGACGAATCGCTTGATAGCCCAAGCCGAAGCACATGTGTCCACCTCCAAAGTGCCGCCCCAAGTCGCATAGAGGCGGCTGTCCACAGGCCCACCCAAGGTCGCCAAACCGAGCGTCAACAGGAAAAAGGCCGTAAGTGCGACTCGGATCGTGTTCATGTCTCCTCCACCTCTCGCCCCATCACCCCTCAATTTCCCTTCCTCGACGTCGCATAGTCCAGCGGTTGAATCGAAATCGTCGTCTCCAGGAGATCTTCCGTGAGCAGATCCAGTACCAGGAAATTGACTTTCAACTTTCCCTCGGCCGGATCGCCGAGGAGGTAGCTCTTGGACAAGTTCGTCAGTTCTTCCCCATAGTATCCAACCCTCAGTATCAGCCGATCGACTTGGCCAGGACGACCGGGCTGCGTCGCCGAGGCGGGCTCGAAGGCGGGGCGATTGGCCGGCGGCAGCGGTGCCCGGACTTCCAACGCCATGTCCTGGCCAGCCTTGACCCGCTCATACAGTCCCCAGAAAGGCGATTCCAGAAGCACGTCCGACGGCGTCCGAGCGGTGCGTACCTCAACGATCCATGTCCCGTCTTCGGGATTGACCGCAGTCTCGCTCACGACTCCATTCGGCGAATCGACCGCTCGGCACACCCAGATCGCTTCCGGTCCCGGATTGTGGACTGAGGCGCGAATGAACGCCATCTCTTCCCGAGTCTCGAAACCGGTCACCTTCAGTTCAAGCATGGACGGCTCGCAGCCCAGGACGGTCAACAGGACCACCGTGACAAGAATGCTCTGGATTCGTCTTCGCAACAAGTGGCCTCACGCTCCTTCCCTCTATCCTCAATACCGGGGGCGTTTGTCGATCCCGTAGTCGTCGCGGATCCCATTCTCGGTATAGGTTTCGTTTTCGTATCCTTCGATCCCGACGGTCTTGTTCTCTTCGTTCATTCTAACCGATTCGATGCCGCCGTTCAGGTCGTGATAGGCGTGGATCAGTTCATGACCCATACCGACTTCGGGCGGACGGGTCTTCCAGGGCTCGTCGGTGCCGATGTTCTGCCTGTCCGGGTTGTATTTCACGGTGTCACTGCCCGGGCTGTAGGAATTGCCGTTCGAGGTCGTCTCGATCTTGATGGTGTCGTCGTCGGCTTCCAGGGCTTCGATCAGTTTCTTGGCGGTCGCCGACTTCTTCTTCAAATCCTCCAAGCCTTTCTTGATCTTCTCCTTTTCCGCGTCCGTGCCCGTGTACTTGATCTTCAATCCGTAGGGATCAATCAGGTTAATCGGATCGTTCTGGCAGTAGGCATAAAGATTGAAACCGCCGTAGTACCCGATGGGGTCGGGCGACAGGAACCGGCCCAAGCCGGGATCGTAGTAACGGCTGCGATTGTAGTACAGACCCGTTGCGGGTTCATAACGACGACCGGCAAAACGATAGGGATTGCCCGACGAACCGGAACCGGACGGATTTCCCCAAACGTCGTAGCGATATGTTTCGACCGTCGCACCGCTCTCGCTGCTCAGGGCCATCACGCTGCCCAAGCCGTCGTAGTGGTAGTAGTAAAGGCTGCCGCCCCGGTCCAGCCGAAGCACCTCGTCATCAGTGCGGCCATGGACGTATTTGGCTTGGAGAACGCCTGAGCCGCTGTACTCCGCAATCACTTTGTAACCGCTGTACACGTACCGGGTGACGATACCATTGTCGTCCGTTTCGATTCGCCGGCCGAAGGGATCGTACTTGTAGGCAATGAGGTGGCCCGGGACGGAGGCGGAGACAAGACGGTTCTCACCATCCCACGTGTAAGTGGTCATTCCATCATAGGTCAGGTTGGCCAAATCGTCATAAACAAGGGCCGTACCGCCCACGCCAGTGTACTGGTTCAGAGCGTTGACCGAATAGGTGATGCTGGTCCCCTCGTTGGCTGCCACACGGTTCCACATGGCATCGTAAGCGTAAACGGCGTCGTTGAAGGGGTGGCCGGAGGGATAGTCCACGCCGACCAATTGGTAGAGCGCGTCATAAGTATAGCTGTGCTGGCCATCAGCCGTGGTCATGGACTGACGACGGCCCGTTTCGTCCAGGACATAGCCATGGGTGGAGATAATCACGTCCGAGGTCGTTACCTTGTTCACGATCTGGGTAAGCCGGTCAGCCGCGTTGTAGGTGAAATCGGCCTGCGTCCCATTCTCAAGGGCAAGGCGAGCGGGCCGGTTGGCATCGTCATAGGTGTAAGTGGCGATGTTCTGTCCGACGGAATCCCGAACGGCGGTCAGCTGGTTGATATCGCTGTAAACCTTCTCGATCCAGGTTCCATCCGGGTAGGTCACGCGGGTGCGGTTCCACCGGCCGTCGTACTGATACCCGACAATCAGGCCGTCTTGGTTGATCTGCGTGACTCGGCCAAGGGCATCATAGGTATAGCCAAGAGACGAATCATCACTTTGGACGCTGGTGAGTCGGCCCTCGGCGTCGTAGGTGTAGTGAACTTTCTCGCTGGAAGGCAACGCCTTGAGTATCAACCGGCCCACTGGGTCGTAGTAGTACCCGATCTCCTCGCTATTTCGCAGCGTGTGAGTGGTCCAACGATCCCGCGAGTCCAGAGAAAACGATTCGGCAGCCAATCCGGCATAGCTGACGCCGGTGAGTTCATTCACCTGGTTATGGGTGTAGTCCGTCTGTTGGCCCAAACCATCCATCACACGGGTGTTTACCCCGTTGGCGTTGAAGGCAAAGCTCAGGGTGGTTCCCGCTGGCGTCTGAACGCCGCTGACATGGCCGTACTGGTCATAGGTAAACTGGTGGGTCCGCCCGGACGCGTCGGTCCGGGCCGTGCGCTTGCCCATGCCGTCGTAGGCGAAAGTCTTGGTGTGACCCAAGGCATTGGTGACCCCGGCAAGGCGGTCAGAATCGTCGTACTGATAGGTGATGACGTGGCCGAGAGGGTCCGCAAAGGAAGCCAGATTCCCCCCGGCGTCCCAAGTCAGGCGGCGGGTCTGACCCAGACTGTTGGTGACGGTCAGGGGGTTGTTCCGACCGTCATAGGTGAAGGTGTGGGTAACGTCACCGGGCATCTGAACGGCAAGCAGCCGGCCGACCACGTTGTGACTCATGTCCGTTCGGTTGCCCAGAGGATCCACGACCGCCGAGACATAGTGGTGGGTATCGTAGGTAAAGGCAGAGACGGCGCCCGTGGCGTCGGTGATGGTGGCGATGTGTCCCGCGGCCGTTCGCGTGTAGACGGTCGCGTTGCCGGCCTCGTCGGTGAAGCGGGTCAGATTGCCGCGGGCGTCCCGGGTGAAAGCGCGAACACTCGAATCAGGCCATTGAATGCGCGTGAGTTCGTTGTAGACAGGATCATAGTTGTGTCGGGTGACCCGTCCAAGGGCGTCCGTCATCCGAACGACGTTGCCCATGTCATCGTATTCAAAGGTCGTTGTTTGACCCAGGGGACCGGTCCGGGAGATCAGGTTCAGGTCTGCATCCCAGGTCTGGGTGACAACCTTGCTGTAGGGATCGGTCATATGGGTGGTCAGACCGTGTTCGTTGAACTGATAGACCCACCGCCCCCCATCCGGCCGGGTAACGGTGGCACGGTGATTGGCGTCGTCGTAGCTGAACGTGTAAGTGCCGCCGCCCGTGTTCTGGCTGATAACCCGCCGCTGATCATCGTAGGTGTTTGAAAGGCGCACATTGCCCCGCTGGTCGGTGATGGTAAGAAGAGCATGGCGGGTGTCGTAGCCATATCTGATCGGGTTTCCGTCTGGATCGGTGTAGCGAACCTGATCCCCGTCCCCATCATAAACATAGGACGAAACCCGCCCGGCGGGATCGGTTACGGAAGCGATTCGGTTGTCATCGTCATAGGCGAGATTGATCTGACGGCCGGTATCGTCGGATAGACGAATGAGCCGGCTCTGGGGGTCGTATGTCAGGCTAATCAGGTTCCCATTGGAGTCCGCCACTCGCGCGAGCCGCCAGGTGGCGCCGGAAGGATCGGGTTCGAAGGTCCAAGCGCGTCCGTGTTTGTTTCGCATCACATAATCGTCGCCATCCTGGACCAGACTGAGATAGCGGCCGATTGGACTCTTGAACGGGGCGCCGCTCTGCTCCGGAAGGTTAAACCTGAGGCGCACACCGTCGCCGTAACGCACAATGATGGCCTTGAAAACACTCGTGGTCTGTTGTGAAGGTTGCTCCGTTCCGGTGGAAGAGGCGACGCCAATGGGCAGGAAGGGATACTCGTAAACCCGATAAAGTCGGATATCGTAGTTGTGATGCCATCCGTAACCCAAGGGGCCCTCGTAACGATTCTGCGAGTGATAGGAGCGCATGAACCGAAGGCGGAGACCGCTTCCCATGACGCCTGCATCCAAGAAGGAGTACTGGAAGTTGCCGGCTTCGAGATCGACCGGGTCCCCGTCATCGTCTCGTTTGGGTTCCTCCGGAGGCGTGTCCTTGGGCGTGTCGGGGTTCTGGGCGGTGTTGTGGCCCGAGTCCTTGGGCACGTTGAAGGCATATCCGGGCGACACGGCCAGCGAGCCCAGAAGCGCCAGGGTGATCAGGATGATTAGCAATTGTCGCATGGTCGCCACTCCTTGGAAAGGCCTTGCCCGCTCAGTAGAATATCCGGAACAGCGAGTAAACCGTGATGGATTCGTTCCCGAAGGCGTCCACCGCTTTCAGGCTGATTTTGTAGTTGCCCGGCTCCGGCAGATAGCCGTCTTTGGTCAGACCGTTCCACGTGGCGGTCTTGTTACCCGAGGCGCCTTGGTCCTGCCGGAAGGTTTTGAGAACCGCGCCAACTTCGTTTTCGATCCGGATCGTCACGGACGCGGGCTTGGAAAGGTGATACCGGATTTCCATCTCGGGCTGGACCAGGTAAGGATTATGGCCGGGAGAGAAATAATCCGGATCCTTGCTGACGTCGGAGATGATCGGACGGCTCGCCACGATCAGTGCATTGTCGGGCAGTTCGTAAGACCAGACCGCCAAGGAGTAGGTTCCCGGACCGACAAGATTGCCCTCGTCATCGGTGCCGTCCCAGATGTCGACGTATGTGCCGCTCTTGCGGGGCTCGCGCAAAAGAAGAGTCTTTACGGCGTATTGGGGTGAGGAATTGGGCGCCCACAAGGTGTAGACCGTGATTTCGGCGGGTTTCGCCAAGGTGTACTGGGCGTAGAACGGCCGGTCCTCGATGGGATTGAAAGTGGAGGGATACTGCACCGAGGGCGTCAGCGCATTCGGGGTGGCCGTCGGGGTGAGGTCGTAATGCCAGGTTTGGCCATCGACGCTATAGTCGATGACGAAATAGTAAGCGCCCCCGGACACCAGGTCTCCAACGCCGTTGCGCCCGTCCCATTCGACTGAATGGATCCCCAGATTCCACATCGCGTCGGTGATCAGCTCTCGGACGGTCTCTCCCATGCGATCCACCACGCGCACCGTGACCTCGGAATCCGCCGTGACGGCGGTCGAAATCCCGATGGTCTCGCCCTGAGTCGGGTCAAATGCCTCCTTCGTCCGCCAGGCCTCAATGCCGTATGCCACCTCGATGGGAACCCGGGCCAAGTCAGTCTTCCCATCGTTGTCCGTGACCCGGATCGTGGCCAGGAATGTGCCCGATTCCCCGTAGATGTAATGGATCGTCTCGCCAGCAGGATCCACAGGCGCGCTGGTACGGTCCCACACGCCGTCCCCCTCAAAGTCCCATTCGATCGTTGCAGCCCAACCGTCCGGGTCCGTCGCCGAGGCGGTGAAAACCACATCGAGACTTGCCCCGCCAGTCTGAGGGTTGGCCGTCAGAATCGCTGTCGGGCTGTTCGTCTCTTTCACATCCACATACACCGAGTCCGTGCCGGTTTCGTTGTCACTATCGGTGACGCGCAGGACCGCCTCATAGAAACCGGGGCTGGCGTAAGTGTGAACCGCTTTGGCCGACACGGGGGAGGAAGAGTCCCAGGTGCCGTTTCCGTCGAAGTCCCACTCGAAGAGTTCGATGGTGCCGTTCAGGTCACTGCCGTAACCGGTGAACTCGACGTTCAGAGGGGCCGTGCCGTCATCGGGAGTCGCCATCCCGCGGGCCTGTGGCGGGGGCGGGGCATCGACATAGATCGTCAGGGCTTTTTCGTCATAGGCCCCCGGGTCCTGGCTCTCGCCGATGGCCGGGTCGATCCCGTCGTCGATCACCTTCAACGTGGCCTGATAGACACCGGGCACATAGTAGGTGTGGGAAACTCGGCTGGGACGCTGGCTGTCCCAGTCCCCAGGATTCGATTCGTACACCCCGTCTCCGTCGAAATCCCACAAATAGTAGGCGATGGTGCCGTCCGGGTCCGTGCCATCGGAGTAGAAATCGACCGTCAGGGGCGCAAAGCCAGACTGCGGATAGGCACGGGGAAGCGCAACCGGCGGATAGGTCGAGTAGGCATTGACCATCACCGAAGCCATAGCGGTCTTCCCGTCGTTGTCGGTGACAGTAAGGGAGGGAGTGAACACTCCCGTCTTGCGATACACGTATTCCCGATCTCCGGACGAGGTCGTCCGCACAATCGGCGGATCGGTGAAGGGCTCATTCAAGGTGTAACGGAGAAGCAACGGGCTGTCCGACGTGTCGGTAAAACGATACCCGAGAGTCCAGTAATAGGTGTTGCTGCTGACCGAGGCGAGTAGTTTGTGCCATCCGGCGGAAAGCGCCACATCGAAATTGAACTGATCTGCCAGATAACCGCCGGTATGGGGCTGCGCCTCGACGAGATTCTCGTCCACCCAGAATCGGGCCGCCTGGCTCGTGCCGTAATGGACGCGGACCGTCTGTGCAGTCGGAAGGTAGAAGTAGACCAGGGAGTAGCCATACACGTTTTGATAGACGCCGAAGACGGTCCGCCAATTGAAGACACCACCGGCATCGGACTTTTCAGCCCACAGCCGGCCCTCAAAGGCATCGCCCGGCGATGGATTCTCGGCAAGAATAGCGGTCCGAGAACTCGAAACATCATCGGCTCCCGTGGCGGCCCAGGTTCCCATAAACAGCTGCTGCGTCGGGTAACCCGAGGGATTCGTCTCGTAGGTGTCTCCGAAATCCCACAAATACGAGACGATCGTGCCGTCCAGGTCGGACGCCGAAGCCGAGAATCTCGCTTCAAAAGGAGGCTTGGCACCGTCGGGAGTGACCGAAAGAGTCACCGAGGGCGATCCTGCGGGACGAACCAGGATTTCAACCGTTGCCGTGTGAGTGGTCCCGTGGCCGTCAGTCACCTGGAGTTTGGCCGGGTATGCGCCAGCCGCGCCGTAGGTGTGGTTTGCATCGCCGGTCGAGGGGTTGCTGGCGTCGTAAACGCCGTCATTCTCGAAGTCCCACTCGTACAGCACGATCTCGCCGTCCGGGTCGGTCGAGTCTGATGAGAAAGCCACGTTCAGCGGGGCGTTGCCCGATTCGGGGCTAGCCACAGGTCTGGAAATCGGAGCCAGATTGCTGACCGTCACCTGAAAGCGGCGTTGTCCGGTCCGCCCGTCGTTATCCGTCACTCTGAGCACTGGATAGAAAACGCCGGGCGTTGGGTAATAGTAATAGGCAACGCCGCTCTCGGACGAGCCCCAGTCATAGACGCCGTCACCGTCATAGTCCCACTGATAGAGGATGATGCTGCCATCGCTGTCGTAGCTGGATTGGCCATCGAACATGAACGTGTGGCTACCGCCGCCCGTGGCGGAAGCCACCGAGCCTTGAGCGACCGGAGGACTGGCCTGAACGTCAATCGTGAGGGTGTCGTAAGCCTGATCCCCTTGAGAGTTGGTCACACGAAGGACAGCCGTGTACAGGCCGGGACGGTTATAGTTGTAGGTGCGGTCCAAGGGCCGGGTATCGGTCTGGTCAAACACGCCGTCGCCGGTCCAATCCCATTCATACTGGACGATCTGTCCGAAAGGATCGACTCCGCCAGAGGTAAAGATGACGCTCAGTGCGGCGTAGCCCCGAGTCACGCTCGCCGATGCGCGGGCGGTCAGAACGCCTGCGCGGACCAACAGATGGTAGTCGTAACCGACCTGCCTGTCATTGTCGAAGGCTCGGAGAACGGGGTTGTAAATACCGGGCTCCTCGTAGACGTGAGACGTGTTTCCGGTAGTGGTGGAAGCAAAGTCGAAAACGCCGTCGCCTTCGAAGTCCCACTCGTAATACATGATTGTTCCATCATCGGTGGCATTGCCGGTAAGGGCAACGGTGAGAGGCGTGTCTGCGCCGCTGTAGGCCGCCGATGCAGTGACTGCAGGCGGGTTGGAAAGTCCGTCTTCCTCGGTGTCAATGGCCAAGCCGACGGGATAGTAGTATCCCGAAATGGAACGAACGATTCGACCCGTGGGCGAAAGTTGGAGAACACCATGGGGGCTGCTGCGGGTGACCCAGAGCGTGCCATCCAGAGGATTGACCGCCCCCCGGACCAGATAGGGCAAGCCATAGGCCCGAAGGATCTCGCTGCCGTCTGGATCCAACCTCGCAACCATGCCCGCGCCGCGATCCAGAACCCAGATGGTGGAGTCGGCCGGGTTCAGCGCCACATCGGTCACATCCTGAAAGCCGGAAACCAGCCACTGGCGTGTCACACCGTCGGCCGCCACCTTGATCACGTCGTCATTGGTCGCGTCCACGCCCACGCAAGACCCATCGGCCGGGTCCAAGACCAGTTCCGAGACCTGGCCGACATCCGTGTACGCGGTATGATGAGTACTCTGAGCGGCCAGATCGTAACCGTCGGGCACATTGGCGGCCATCTTCACCAACTGCTGGCCCAGGCGGTCCGCAACCCAGACCGAACCGTCGGTCGGGTTCACTGCCAGATCTTCGGGATCATTGAACCCGCTCACCCGGACCAGTTCGCTGCCCGAGGAATCGAGTTTCACCACTTGGTCATGATACGTGTCACTCACCCACACCGACCCGTCCCTCGTATCGATGGCAATCCCGTTGGGATGGTCGAACCCGGCAACGTTGGCCAGCTCCGTGCCATCCGGCGAGAACTTGACAACTCGGTCGGCGTTGATCGCTGTGAACCACACGGCCCGGCTGGAGGGGTCGATATCCACCGCGTAGGCAGAGTCATATCCGCCTATGCGCATCTCTTCCTGTCCGACGTTGTCGAGCCGGACCATCTGGTCCGAGCCTCCGTTTGCGACCCAGATCGTGCCGGACGTCAAACCGTCTGGCAGTATCCGCACTTGCGTCGTGTCGGTATCGGTATTGGCTTCGTTGTCGGTCACACGGAATACCGGATGGTAGAGGAGCGGAGTGGGAGCGGGATACGCGTGCGTGACGTTCGGCTCCGACGGTGAGCTGATATCGTACGTGCCATTCCCGTCGAAGTCCCACTCATACAGCGAAATGGAGCCATCGTCGACTCCCGTGGCGGTGAAAGAAACGATCTGTCCGCTGTAGCCTGGTGACGGCACGACGCTTTCAATCCGGGCCACAGGAAATCCGGGGGCCAGAACACGAACGTCCACGGTTTGAGTCACGCTCTGGCCGTCATCGTCGGTGACCCGCACGGTGGCGGTATAATCGCCCGGAATCTCATAAACCTGAAAAGCATGGATCGAGGGGGGACTGAGAACATTCTCATTGCCCGGAGTGAAAACTTCGAACTCGGTGGCGGTCACATAGGAACTGCCCCAGTTTGAGAGAACCCGCAACATGACGTATCGGGCGTCTGTGGCGGGGAAATCATATACCTGTTCGGGACGGCCACTGTTGATCGTCTGGGTGGTCAGGACCGTCGTGAAGCCTCCAGTCGGACCCGCCGTGCTGACCAGAACCTCGAAATCCTTCACATTCTGCGACCGCCACGAGGAGGTAGCGTTGAGGGTCAGGTTCACCCGTGAAATCGAGTGAACTGCGCCGTTTTGGAGTTCAAACACGATCTCCTGGGGATAGAAGGTGCTGGAGACGGAACGCCATATATCGTCGTTACCGAATTTCTGATCGATCAACTTCTGCGCCGAGTGCAGCCAGTTCTCCTGGCTGCTGTAGGACACCACCGAACCGACAGGCCCGACATTGGACCAGTCATAGGCACCATCGCTGTCGAAATCCCACTCGCACAAGGCAATCTCACCGTCGGGGTCCTCAACACTACCGGCAAAAACCACCGTCAGCGGCGCGTGACCTTTCGACGGGGCGGCCTCAGCATCCACGAGCGGGGCCTGTGCGAGCGCCTGAATATCAACCGTGGCCACGTCCGTCAGACCCGTGTCATCCGTCACCCGGAAGCGCGCGGTATAACTTCCGGCAGAGGAGTAGAAATGGGAAGCGACGCCCGAGACTTCGGACTGGAAATCCCAGATGCCATCGCCTTCGAAATCCCACTCATACGACACAATCGCCCCATCGATGTCCCGCCCCGTTCCGATGAAGGGCACGGTGTTTCGGCTGTACTCCCCGCCGTTCATCGGGCGCAGAATCGTGGCGACAGGCGCGGCCCCGACGCGGACAAGGACCGAGTCCTCGGCGATCAAGCCGGAATTGTCGGTCACGCGAACTGTGGCCCGGTACTGGCCGGGCAGAGAGAAAGTGTGAGAAGCATTCGAACCGGTGGCTGTCACGTCGGCCGACAAGTAATCGCAGGCCCGAAGCCCCGCCGAGCGCAGGGTCACAAACAACCGATTGCCGGTCAAATCCAAGTCCACATCGCAACCGTCATAGTAGTAAGAGGTAAGGACGGGTTGAGGAGATCGGAAGGCTGAGCCATCGGACGCATAGAAGAGGACCTCGTACTGAGCGGCCCGTCGTACACCCACAAGCGCTGGACTCCCCGAGCCCCCAGCCGAAATCGCCAGACTCACCGCCGGCGCATAGGCGGAAAACCCGCTGTCGTAGACATAAGTTCCCGTCGGCCCCGTGGAGTTGGTCCAGCGGGTGACAGTCCCCCCAGCGGCACTTACGTACACGGTCCGTCCGTCGCCCGAGGCCGCGACGCCGTCCGAAGCCGTGGCTCCCACGCCGGCGGTCGAGGCGTCGAACTGGTTCACGAGTGTCAGAGCGCTCCCAGCCAGACGGAAAATCCGAACCGTTTCGTCCAGGTTTCCCACCGAGAACAGATAGGTCTGCCCCCCGGTCTGAACGACATCCAGACCTTGCGCGTTCTGGTCGTCTTCGGCATCGTCGTACGCCTTCACCGGCAGGGACGACTCGCTGGCCCAATACACGATGTCCCCGTTCGAGTCCTGATGGAAGATCTTGCCATCTGAGGCAACGGCGAGGGCGTGATAGGCCTTCGACCCGCCAAAGGTCACGCCGGTCTGCTGCAATCCGGAAAGAGTGGCGCCCGTGTCGGGATCGATGACGTGAATCCCCGCCGGAATCAGGGCGCCGCCAAAGGAGGAGACCAGCAGGTGGCCGGTGACCGGATTCCACGCCAGACGCTCGGCCCGGTCGCTGCCGTAGGCGGACACGGGCCGCACGAAAACGGGCATGAAAGACTCGAACGCCCCCTCCAGAAGCCACTCGTAACTGCTGATGGAGCCGCCGGGGTCCGAAGCCGTGGCCGCAAAGTTCACTGCCAGCGGAGCCGCGCCGGAGTCGGGGGTCGCCTGGGCCTGGACCGTTGGAGTCCCCGCCTGGGAAACCGCCACCTCGACCCAGTCATAGCCAACACCGCCATCGTTATCCGTCACCTTGAGGGTCGGATGATACACGCCTGGGACATCATACGTAACGGTGGGGGCTGTCGCCGTAATGTCAAAGATCGAGTCATCGGCCGACCCGATCCGCACGTCGTCAATATACCAACCATCTCCGACCACGCTGCTGTCACTAGAAAACGAGAACCTGAATTGAACATCGGTTTCCGCCCCGTAAGAGGAAAGACTGATCTCCGAAATCTGCCAGACGTCCGCGCCGGTATAGTTTGCCAAGTGAGTCCAGGTGGCACCCCCGTCGGTGGATACGCTCAGATTCCCACGATCCCCGGAATCCAGATCTCTGCGGTGCCAGAAGGAAAATCTCTTGACCGAGACCTGGGACAGATCGATAGAAGGCGTGATCAAGGAAGCGATGGCATTGTTCACGTAGTCTCTGCCGGGACTGTCGGTCCAGCAGGTGTCTCCGCTATGTGCATGTTCGGTTGTCAGCCCCCACGGATAGCCGGCTTGCCAGCGGCCTGGGCCGCTCTCCATGTTGTCGGCGAAGCCCCCCGACCCATCCTTTGTCCATTCGTATTGGACGATAGAGCCGTCCGGATCGATTCCGTTGCCTTGCAGAGAAACCTGCAGAGCGGCGTTGCCCGTCATCGGCGAAGCCACAGCCCAAGCGGTTGGCTGGCTGTTCCCCACCTCGACGGTCAACGTCGAGGAGGAGAAGAGACCGTCGTTGTCGGTCACCATGAAAAAAGGCCGAAAGACGCCCCGTGTCTGGTAAACGTGGGACGCGTTGCCGCCGGAGGTACTGCTATAGTCAAACTGACCGTCGCCATCGAAGTCCCACTGATAAAGCACGATGTAGCCGTCTTGGTCATTCCCGTTGCCGGAAAAGTTGACCTCGAGGGGAGTCGAGCCCTGCGTGGGCGAGGCATAGGCGCTCACCGAAGGTTCACTGCGGGTGGATTGGAGGGTCAAGGTGTCTTGGGCGGTGAGGCCGCCGGTATCGGTTACCTTGAAGACAACTACGTACTGCCCCTCCTGATCGTAGGTGTGGGTGGCGGCAGCGCTCGTCTCGGAGAAGAAATCGAACTGCCCGTCCCCGTCGAAATCCCACTGGAATGACTCGACCCGCCCGTCAACCGGATCAAAGAAGGAACCCGTAAAACGCACGGTCAATGGTGTCGGTCCACTCAACACGTCCGCGGAGGCTGTTGCCGTCAGACTGCCAGCCCTGACAATCAGGCTCGAGTCGATCCCGGTCAGCCCCTGATCGTCCACGGCACGAAAAATCGGGTTGTAGATGCCCATTTCGGTATAGGTGTGCGATATGTCGGCTGAGATCTCGGAGGACTGATCGAAAACGCCGTCGCCCTCGAAGTCCCACTGGTAGCGAAGAACTGTGCCGTCGGGATCGGATACCTGTGCGTCGAAATTCACGGCTAAAGGCGTCGCTCCGCTGAGAATAGAAGCGGAGGCATCCACTACGGGCGGCTGGAAACCGGCGGCCTCGCCAGCGTCCAGAGCGGTCCAGACCGGCGCGGTAAAACCGTTGACACGCAGCAGTTCAGTCCCGTTGGGCGAAATCTTGACGACCTGGTTGTTCCCCCGGTCCGCCACCCAGCAATTGCCCGTGCTCGGGTGCAGAAAAGGCCCCAGAGGTGTGTT
>JABMPG010000783.1 GCA_013203855.1 bacterium | reverse complement strand
GCGCGGTAGTCGGGGCGTAGGGCGAGGGCTTCCTGATAGATGGCTTCTTCGTTGAGGTTGACGGGTTCGAAGTCGGGTTTGTCCACGGGGATGAGGTTAAAGTTCCATTCCTCGGCGCTCTCGGGGACGTTCATGGCTTTCTTGAGGCGGTCCGCCGTGTCGGCGATCTGGCGCTGGGCATCGATAACGAGGGCCTCTCGCCGGGAGACGTCGGCTTCGGCCTGGAGGACGACGTTGGGGGGCTCGACACCTGTCTCTTCCTTGATCCGGGTGACGCGGAGGAGTTCCTGGGCCCTCTTGAGGGAGAGTTGCTGGACCTCGTAGTTATTGATGGCGAAGACGAGATCCCAGTAGGTCTGGACGGCGCGGGCGAGTTGGTCGATGACTTCCTGGCGGAAGCCTTCGAGGGCGATTTTCTGCTGAATGCGGGCGATCTGGATGGGGGCGTTGGTGACGTAAGGGCCGAATCCTTTCAGCAGGGGCTGAATGAAAGAGACGCCGACGGCAAAGCTTTCGTAGGGGTCGGCGATGGGAATGCGGACGCCTGCGGAGGTTAAGGTAGCGCCCGGCCCGTAAGTCTTGACGTGGGAATATTCAGAGTAGAGTTGAAAGACGCCGCCGGTGGAAATGAGCTGGGAAAGGATGACGCCAAGGGTCTGGTCCTGCCGCTTGTTAGTTTGCAGGTCGTTCCACTGCATGCCAGTGCCGTTATACACAGTGCTCTGTGAGTACTGGCGGGCGAAGTTATAGGAGGCCTCGATGAGCAGGTCGTAGATTCCGCGGGCCGCCTCGATGCCAAGTTCGGCGATGGTGCGTTCGTAGTCGGCCACTTCGATGGAGTGGTTGTTTCGCAGGGTGGTGAGAAGGACGTCGGCGAGGGTAATTCGTGCAATTGGGCCGGTGAACTGGGCGCCGGCGGTGGTGAGGGTGTCAGTGACGGTGAGGAGGCTGGGGTCGTCCGAAAATGTGCTGTCAAGGGTGCGCTGGCCTTCGGTGGCGCGATAGGTGTCGATTTCCTGGATGGTTTCCTGAATAGCCGCGGGGGTGGGTTCGCCGGGGTAATTCGACCGACATGCGGAGAACATTGCCAGGATTGCGATGAGGGCCACCATAGAGGTTCTTGAGATCACTTGTTTCATCCTGCGCTTTCCTTGCTGAATCGGTTTTGGATTACTGAAAGCAACAATCACGGATACTCTCGGGTTCTGGTCGGCCGGAGCCGCTGGGCTGGCCAAGCCGCCAAGGCACGTCGCCCATTTCGGGGGCGTGCCTTCGACATTCGAGGCACAGCGCTGGAGCCGCTATAGCAGTTCCAGAATCAAACCGTCCGGTTCGACGAAGACCATGTGGAATTTTGGGAATTCGGTCTTCCGGAGAAGGTAGAGCAGGTCCACAGCGTGGGTTCCGGACCAGGAGACGGTCAGAACGTGAATGTTCGCGTAGGCGGCCCGTTCGTAAATTTCCGCATCGGGGGCGACCCGTGCCACAATATGGCGGACAACGTCGGCGTGGTTGCCTTCGGGTCCGACAGTCATGATGCGCAGGTCGGCCTTGCGCAGGATCATCTTGTCCCATTTTTCGTCGTATGCGGCAAAGAGTTCGGGGGTGAGTTTGTTCAGGGCGTCGAGTGTGGCGGTCCGCCGGGCCGTTTCGGGGTCTTGGGCAGCGGCGGAGACGGTGGTGTAGACCGAGCCGAGGACTTCTCCGTTATCGGACCGAATGAGTTGGAGCGCGCAGTAGGTGCGGACATATGTGTATTCGTCGAAGTAGATTCTATCCTTCTGGACGGTCTCTGTGCGAATGACGCCGGCGACAAAGACTTCGACTTCGCTTCGCTGGGCTTCTCGGGTGACGGCGGCCAAGGTTTTTGGGTCGACGGTCGGGTCCTGGAAGGGGGAGACGACGGTGAGGATTTTCTCGGTTTTATCGGCGGCGGTGATGTCGGGGTCGTTCGCCCGGCCGGGGCGGTCTTCCCAGAGATAGCGGTATTCGCGTTTGTTGATAACCTCGAGGAGATGTTTTCGTCCGGTGCGTTCGGCCACGTCCTGGCCGTCAAACGTTTCGGCCATGAAGACATAAAACTGGGGGCGCAGGGCAGGGCGATAAAAGAATCGTTTTTCGTGGAGGTCGTTGTAGAGTTTTTCGCAGTCGACGACGACCTCGATGTCCACTTGGCGTCTTCCGCCCTCGATTTCGCTTTTCCAGATTCGCTGGCGAGCGATGAACTTGTCGAAGTACTGGCTGATGTATGGATCGAGGAGGCGCTGCCCGCGAATCATGTAGTCGGTGAAGTAGACTCGGCCAACGGCTGAGCGGATGGCGCGGACTTTGGCCTCTTTGAGCAGTTCGGCCTCGGAGTCGCCGGTGAGTTGATAGCGCTGGGTCAGGAGCCGTTCGGACGGAACGGGCGGGGCCAGAGCGACCGCCCCGGCGGGGAGGAGAAGCGGCAGGCAGGCAAGAGCCAGCCAACACAGGCAACGGGGCTTTATCACGTGTGGGCCTCCGTGAGAAGATCGGGGGATGGATGGCAAGACATTCTTTCCGCAGACTAAGCCTGCGTCCGTCCTGACACTCCTTTTTTGACCACAGGCCGGGGGTTTTGTCAACATCAAAAGCCGGATCGGGCGCGGCTCAGGTGCGTTCTCGGGGCCAGAGAGGGCCGGAGTTAGACGTCAAAACCTCGAGGTGGGCAGGTCGCGGTCCGTGGCCTGGAGTCGGGGAGCGGGGGGGCGGGGCCGGGCCTTGCAGCTCGCGGGGGTGCTCAAGAGGGTTGTTTTCTCGGCGCGGTGCGAGTATTATTCTTTGTTTGGCAACTGCCTTTCGCGACGGACTGGCCTGCTGCTGCTTCCCGAATGCGGGTGGTGATGCTTTTTCCAAGATAACAGGAGTGGCACTGAAATTGGTTTACAAGAAGAAGACGACCCACAAGCGTGGGAAAAAGAAAGCTCCGCGCCCCGTGGCGAAAAAGATTCCCGATGGAGCCCGGGCGGTGGCATGGTATGCGCTGCGCGAGGGGCGATATCCGTCCATCGGGGGCGCTCAAGAGCAGCTGGTTCGACTGGCAAAGGTGGCGGAGCTGGACTCCCGCGATCAGGGGCTGGCATTCGAGATGATGCAGGGGGTCTGGCGCAACCGGATCGTGCTGGATACGATCATCGACAATCTCGAAGGTTTCGTTGGGAGAGTGAACCGGGCGGACATCCGAAATGTGCTGCGTCTGGGTGTATATCAGCATTTCTATATGGATCGCATTCCGGTTCATGCGCTGGTTCATGCCACGGTGGAGGTGGCTCGGGCGAAGTTGGGGGGACGGATCGCCGGGTTCTGCAACGCGGCCCTGCAGCGGCTGCTCCTGCAACATCCCGGAGGGAATGCGGAGTTGCCGGGGATTCTGGCCTCCCTGCCGTTGGAGAAGCGCTATTCATTTCCGGCTTGGGTCGTAGAGAAACTGGCAAAGGCTTTGGATTCCGAGGATCTCGAGCAGGTTCTGGCGACTATGAACACCCCGTTGCCTCTCTACGGTCGGGCCAACACGGACGTGGCGACGGTGGAGAAGGTCGTGGAAGGGCTGAAAGAGGCGGGAATCGAATCGGTGCCGCGTCCCGATCTGGCGCCCTTGTGCATAGAGTTGATGTCTTCGGCTGGTCCGATTTCCGAGGCGGAGATTTTTGTCAAAGGTGGCCTGTTCATTCAGGATGCGTCGTCCCAGCTTGTGGCCGAACTGGCGGCTTCGACTTTCCGTCCGAAGGAAGGGGGGAAGGCTTCCGGGCTGACGGTGGTGGATTTTTGCGCCGCGCCGGGAGGCAAGTCGACATATCTGGCGGCCTGTCTCGGGGCAGACAGCAAGTTGCTGGCCTGCGACATGTCTCCCTCGCGGCTGGTCCGCCTTCGGGAGAACGTGGCGCGTCTGGGCCTGAAAGAACGGATCATGGTCGTTTTTCTGGCCGAGTCGGCGATGCGGAATTCGCCCACGGATCCGATGGGCGAACAGGTGAGAAGGGGGTCCCGAGGGGCGACCGATCGCGACGCGATTCCGGTGGATGTGACGGCTTTGCCTGCCGCGAATATGGTGTTGATCGACGCGCCATGCACGGGCTTTGGGACCGTTCGCCGTCATCCGGAAATCCGGTGGCGGGTCAAGGAAGCGGACATGTTGCGTCTGGCAAAAACTCAGAAGGAGATTCTTGATCGGGCGGTGAGCATCGTCAAACCAGGCGGGCACATCGTCTACAGCACATGCAGCCTGACGCGCGAGGAGAACGAAGAGGTGATCTCGGCTTTCCTGAAGGGGCGGCCGGGCGAATTCGAGATCGTCACGGACAGGAGCAACCTGCCCGAGGTCTTGGCGGAGCACGTGGAAGCGGACGGTTGGCTGAGGCTGTATCCGACGCGGGACAGAATGGATTCGGCGCGGGCGGTCCGGCTTCGTCGAAAGGCTTAAGGCGTGGGACGGATTTCCTGGCGATATAGGAGGATCGGGACTATTCCTCGATTTCTCCGGTCGCGAAGCCGGTGTTTCGCAAGGCCCCGACGGCTTCGAGCATGGCGTGAAAGTTTTCGGAGGGGATGGGTGGATTGATCTCACTGGATGAGGCGACAAACATGCCGCCAGTCCGGAGCGCATCGGTCTCGTGGATGTGGCGTTCGACTTCGGCACGGACCGAGTGAGGAGTTCCGCGCTCCATGAGGTCCACGCCGTCCACGCCTCCGGCCCAGACCATTTCAGGCCAGGTATTCTTGAGCTCGACAATGTCCATGCCGCAGTTGGGCTCAAGGCAGTAGAAGCCTTCCACACCGCACTCGATGAGGTCGGGGATCGTTCCCTTGTAGTTTCCGTCGCTGTGATAGAGGGGCACCACACCGTGCTCTTTCCACGCTTGCGCAAGGCGCTGCACATAGGGGAAGTGGAATTCGCGGAGGAACACGGGAGAGAAGATAGGGCCCTGCTTCGTGCTGAAATCTTCGGGGATAAGGATGACTGGGGAGAGGCCGGGGTCGGCGACGGCGTGAATGCGTTGGACCTCCCCTTGCGTCGAGGCCTCCAGAAAGTCGCGGAGGACATCTGGCGAGGCGATCTGGAAGAAGGTGAATATTTCCAGGCCCATGGAATCGTAAACGCCGCAGAAGCCGGTTTTGCTGTAGTTGAGGATGACGGTTTCGCCGATGCGGGCCTGGAGGCCAAGCATGGATCGGCGATATTCTTCGCGGGTCTTGTCGGGATCGAAAGATTGTTCTCTCAGGTTTTCGAGGCGTTTGAGAAGCCAGTCTCTGGCGCCGGTTTCGTCGTGAAAGGGTCGGCTGACGTGCCAGGTGGTCCAGTTGTCACGCATGGTGACGAACCCATCCTCGCTGCGGACGAGGCCTTCGCCGCGCGGGGCCTGCGGCGGCATGACGAGGTCGAGTGTCCGGCGGATTGCAGTGCAGATGTCGTCGAGGGTGTAGTGGAAACCCTGGATGCTTTTTCCGGTGCAGGAGGCGATCACGCGGGGATTGTAGCTGAGTTGCTCGAGGAGGGCGACGCGGTCCACGGGTCGATGGCGAAGCGTGGCGACGACCCGCTCGCGTTTTGTCATCCGGTCTTCGGGAAAGATCTTTTCGAAGTCCTTGTCCATGTCAGTCCTTACGGATTTTCGTTGGCGGCTCCGCCCAGAATTGCATGCCGGGGCAGGAGAGGAACTGCCAGGGGATTCGCGCGAGGGAGTGGTCGGGCAGGGCCTGAGCGGCAATGGCGAGGGAGAGCAGGCGAAACCAGGTGGGGAATAGAGAGGCCTGGCCGGGGCCCGCGCTCATGGCGGGATGGCCATGTGAAAAGGCGCGATTCCGAGTGAAGACGAATCCGCCGTCGGAGGCCTGATTGCTCAGAACCCAGGTCACAGCTTTCTCAAGGGCTCTATGGATTTCGTCTCGGCGATGGGGCGTGCACTGCGAGAGACGGGCGAGGGGGTCCATGGAGTCAATGTCTTCGCAGGCGCTGGAGTCGAAGGGGTTTTCCGGATTGTGGATGCCCCACCCGAACCCTCCCTGGGGATTCTGGGTGGCGAGGAGTGAATTGATCGCCTCTTCGGCAAAAGGAACGGGACGGCGGTCGTAGAAATAGAGGGGCCACCAGTGATAAGCGGCCTGGACGGCGTGGGAGCGTTTGACGGGGTCGGAGATGTCGAGGCTTCCCCAGAGACCGGTTGACGGGTTGACGTGATGGGTATCGAGCCAGTCGAGCATGGCGTCCACGGCTTTTCCCGCTTGGACATCGCCATGGAAGTCGCGAGCGTACTGTAGCAGCGTTCCAATGTTCATGACTTCGTTACCAGTGAAGGCGACTCTCTCGTTCCAGTCGCGCTCTTGCAGCCACCGCCGCAGGCGGTCGGGATCTCGATAGGGCGCAAGGAAGAACATTTCGCGGGGAGCGACCGCGTCAAGGGCGGCGAGGGCCATGAGGACATGGCAGGTGAGGTGAGGACGGCCGCACCAGAGGGGATCGTCGGCGTACCAGCCTTCGTTGAAGATGACGGGATCCCGGTAGAGGCCGTCTTCGTCCTGGCATTGGTTGAACCCGACGATCCATTCGGCGTGATCGGCGCTGTCGAGGGTGTTGAGGAGGGAGTGGATCAGAACGGCGTAGCAGGCGGAGTAGAGGGTGGGTTGGTCGGCGGAGAGTGAGGCGCGCCAGGCGAGGGGGCCGTTCCGGAGCATACGATGGGATTCGACGTAACGGAGAATTGTCGGGGCAAGGTGGGACGAATCTGGGAAGGGAAAAGAATCCATTGTGGAGATGCTGCCACTTTTCGGCGGCCGGCGCAAGCCTTAATCGCTTAAGTTATGGCGCGGGGCGCATAATTATAGTTTCTTTTTCGAGGGCTGAGCGGTTTCAGTTGTAGAGAAGGGGGGGAAGTTGGTACAATGTGCCTAGTTTCCGGACATGAAGTCAATAAGGCCTCATGTTCAGCAGTGATCCTAAAGGTTTGGCCCGTCCCGGCAAAGGGACGCGGTATGAGGTTATTTTCAACAACGTGAAGAAAAAAGTACTGATCAATGTAGAAGACAAAGACATCCGGGTCGCGATTCTGGAGGATGGGCAACTCAGCCAGTTGTTTATTGAGCCACTGGATCAGAAGACCATCGTCGGCAACGTGTACAAGGCAGTCGTGGAGAGCATCGTCCCGGGGTTACAGGCGGTTTTCGTCGACATCGGGGAAGAGAAGAACGCTTTCCTCCATTTCTCGGACGTTCACAGCGGTTACAGAGTTCCGACCAAGGGGGCTCCGCAGCACGGCGGCCGACAGGACCATGCTCAGCGCGCACAGGAAAACGCGCCATCGCTTCCCGAGGAGAAGGGGAAACGAGTCGAGCTAAAGGTGGGCGACAGTATTCTGGTGCAGGCGGTGAAGGAGCCTATCAACACCAAGGGCGCCCGGGTGACGACTCATGTTTCGCTTCCCGGCCGATACCTGGTTCTCCTGCCGTTCAGCGGAAGCAACGGCGGAGGGGTTTCGCGCCGGATCGAGGACGGGGCAGAAAGGCGGCGTCTGCGGGATATCCTGCGTTCGCTCAAGGCAGACGATGGCGGCTTCATTATCCGTACCGCGGGCCTGGAGCAGGATGAGGGAGAGATTTCCGCCGATGTGCAGAAACTCAAGCGAATCTGGACCCGTATTCGTCGAAGCAGCGCCCAGAAGACCGCCCCGTGTCTGATTCACGACGAGCACGAAATTCTGGTGCGGCTGGTGCGGGATGAGATGACTCCGGACGTGGACGAGTTGATTATCGACTCGAAAGTCCACGCGAAGATTCTGAAGGCGGCCCTCGATTCCCTTCTGCCGGACGATGATCGCAAACTGACCATCGTTGAAAATCCCGAAGAGAATCTGTTCGATCTCTACGATGTGGAACGGCAGTTTCAGAAGGCGCTCAAGCGGAAGGTCTGGCTCAAGAGCGGCGGCTATATCGTCATCGACGAGACGGAGGCTCTGGTTTCGATTGACGTGAACACGGGCAAGTTCGTGGGGAAGGGCGATCAGGAGGACACGATTTTTCAGACCAATCTGGAGGCGGCGGACACGGTGACGCGTCAGTTGCGGCTTCGGGACGTGGGCGGGATTATCGTGGTCGATTTTATCGACATGCGCAGCCGGGAGAATCAGCGCAAGCTGGTCCAGAAGTTCAAGGAGTTTCTCAAGGTGGATCGGGCGAAGACAACGGTCTCGGCCTTGAGCGAATACGGTCTTCTCGAGATGACGCGGAAACGCGTGCGCCAGAGCCTTTCCAAGACGATCTTCCGCGAGTGTCCTTATTGCCAGGGCTCAGGGCGTGTTCTTTCGGAAAAGTTGATCTGGAAAGCGATCAAATACGACATTCTTCAGATCGTCAAGCGGGACGAAACGATCCATTCTCTGCAGATCACGATCCACCCCCAGATGCGGCTTTATCTGGAGGAACACATGCTTGAGGCGGCTCGGGGGATTGCGAATATTGGGCAGGTTGCCCTGAATTTCGTAGACGAAAAAGAGTACCATATGGAACAGTACAACATCGCAAAACTCGATTAATCAACGTTCCATGGCCTTTATTGGGTGTGTCGAAAAAGGCCTGAAAAAAGACTTGAGAAATCCGGCGGCCCGGGGAGATAATTTTCCCGTTGGCACGACACAGGCCGACAGGAGAGGTTTGAGCCCTCGGGTTCGTTCCTTTCCCCTGTAACATGGAGACATGTTGCACACCCCCTTGATCCCCGGACAGGCCTCCCTCCTGTCCGGGGATCATGTTTTTGCGCGGGTGATTTGCGGTTGCTCCTGCTATCTGATTGGACTAACGTGAGGTCTTGTTCAGGCCGTTTGCCTGAGGACCATTAAGTCCAGGGCCGAATCTTTCAACGGAGGAAAAGGGAAATGCGAAGCGATCGTGTTCGAAAGGGTGTGGAGAGGGCTCCTCATCGCAGTTTGCTGCGGGCGACGGGGTTGGGCGACGAAGATATGCGAAAGCCCATGATCGCCGTGTGCAGTTCCCATGTGGATATTATCGCCGGTCACGCACATCTCGACGAGGTGGCGCGTTACATCAAGGAATGCGTTCGCGAGGCGGGCGGCGTTCCGTTCATTTTCAACACGATGGGAATCTGCGACGGCGTGGCGATGGGGCACTATGGGATGAAGTACTCGCTGCCCTCGCGGGAGATCATCGCGGACACGGTGGAGGCCATGCTGGAGGCGCATGCTTTCGATGGCATGATCTGCATTCCGAACTGCGACAAGATCGTGCCGGGAATGCTCATGGGGGCGATGCGGGTGAATATCCCGACGATTTTCTGCTCGGGCGGCCCCATGGAGGCAGGGGTGATGCCAGACGGGGGATGCGCGGATCTCATCACGGTTTTCCAGGGCATCGGCCAACTGAGGGTGGGCAAGATCGGCAACGAGAAGCTCGATGACTTGGAGAAGCACGCCTGTCCGTCCTGTGGCTCGTGTTCGGGAATGTTCACGGCCAACTCGATGAACTGTCTGTGCGAGGCGCTGGGCATGGCTTTGCCGGGCAACGGCACGATTCTGGCCACGAGTGTCCGCCGCAAGGAGTTGTACCGCCACTCGGCCTTCCGGATCGTGGAGATGGTAAAGGAATTCAGCCAGAAGGGGGATGATCACGGCCTGCTTCCCCGGGAGATCTGCACGCGGGAATCGCTCGACAACAGCATGATTCTGGACATGGCGATGGGCGGCTCGACCAACACGCTTCTGCACATGCTGGCCGTGGCGCACGACGCCGGTGTTGACTACGACATGGCGCGGGTCAACGAACTGTCGACCCGCACGCCGAACATCTGCAAGGTCTCACCATCGAGCCCCTATCACGTCGAGGATGTCCATCGGGCGGGAGGAATCCATACGATCATGGGCGAGGTGCTGCGGGGCCGGCCGGAACTGCTGAACCGGGATTGCGCGACGGTAACAGGCAAGACCGTCGGCGCGAATATCGCCGAGTGGGATCTGCGCGGCGCCGACGTCACCGAGAAAGCGCGGGAGATGTGCTTGGTCCGTTCTTCGAAGCAGTTGCATACTCCCGCCATGAGCAGCACGGCGATGGGCGGGCCCGGCGAGGACGACGATTTCGACGCGATGAACTGCATTCGGACCTGTGACAATGCCTATTCGCAGGAGGGCGGTCTGACGATTCTCTATGGAAACTTGGCGCAGGATGGCGCGGTGGTGAAGACGGCCGGCGTGAAGCCCCAGATGCTGAGACATACGGGGCCGGCAGTCATTTTTGAAAGCCAGGAAGATGCCTGCGAGGGGATTCTGAACGGCCGGATCAAGGCGGGCGATGTGGTGGTGATTCGCAACGAAGGACCGAAGGGCGGCCCGGGCATGCAAGAGATGCTGTCACCGACGTCCTATATTCAGGGGATGGGCCTGGACGACAAGTGCGCGCTGATCACCGACGGGCGTTTTTCGGGGGGCACGGC
>JABMPG010000782.1 GCA_013203855.1 bacterium | reverse complement strand
CCATCATGGTCACCGATCCCCTCATGCCCCACCCCTTGGCCATTGTCCAGGCACGGTCGGCCGACCGCGCCGAATCGATCGGTTTCGCTGTGATCGCCGAACCTTCCCGCCTGCCTTTCCGCTGGCTGGGCACCGCCGATGCACAGTATGGTTTCTCTATTCTCAACGCCGCATACAAAGCCCAGCCCTCCATCTTCACACCTATCCTCGGTATGGAAGAGTCTAATTGGCAGAAAGACCAGACCCAGACCGTCGCCTTCCGAGTGCTGGCCTATCCCGGAGACTGGAAAGACACCCTCGAATACATCTCCGGCGAGATCATGGGCGTGGGCGACTATCGCCAGCCCGTCAATGCTTCCCTGACCGACGCCGCTTTCAATATGATCGATCTCATGCTCGACGACGAGGCGGGCGGATGGCACGACGGCATGATGAGTTTCTACGACATCGAAACCAGGGCCATGGGCAAGCAGGCCGCGCCTCTCGCCGTCCTCGAAGCCTCCATCCTCGGCCACGACGAAAACTTCTTCGCGCAGCGCGCCCTGCCGACGCTCGCATTCACCCTCTCCACCAAGGGGTCCGCCGTCATCCATACGGGCATCGACCGCGAGGATCACCCCTTCACGGACCAACTCAGCGTGCCCACCAAGTCCTACGGCACATCCTACTGGCAGGGCGTCAGTTCCCTTCTCGGCCAGGCGAACCCCTGGCTCGAGGAGTTCGTCCTCCCTGGGGGTGACATCATCCACAGCACCGGCTACAACCTGTCCCGGGAGTGGACGGAGCGCCTCGCTCAATACCGCTATTACCAGGACCTTGGAAAGCCGACGGAGGAAGTCCTGAAGAAGGTGCTCGAAGGTGCCGACGAATTCATCGAAAAGGAAATCTACGGACCTCAGACCAGGCCCATCGACTTCAGCAGTTTCTACAACATCCACTTCTATCCCTACTGGTGGGACCTGGTGGATCTCTATGAAATCACCGGCGAGAAGAAATACCTCGACGCGGCTGAAGAGGGCGCTTTTCATACGATGGCTGGGCAGTGGTCCCATCCGCCCTATCCGGACCGTGATATTCCGATCCATGAGGGCGGTCAAGTCGACAGTTCGGCCGCGCACATGTGGTGGAAGGACACCGAGGAATACCGCCTGGGCTGGCCTCGACAGGAAGGCGACACCCCCGAACGCACCGTGCCCGCGTGGCAGGTTTCGCCCATTGGGCTGAGTCTCGAGCAGCCTTCGACCTACATCAAACCCGACAACTGCCGCAATATCATGGCCTCTTCATTCGCCCCCCACCTCCTGCGCGTCTGGGAGCACACCGGCCGCGACAGCATCCGGGCCTATGCGCGAAACAGCATCATCGGCCGGTTCACCAACTATAACGGCTACTATCTCACCCTCTTCACCGACCTGGTCCACGATCCCGAGTTCCCATACAAGGGACCCGACCTCTCCAGCATCTACTACCACCACATTCCCGTTCACTACGGCTTCACCGTCGACTACCTGTTCGCTCAGGCCGCCGCGCGTTCCCAGGGAAAGATCTCGTTCCCCCATTCGACCCAGAAGAACTACGCCTACTTCATGTTCCGCTGCTACGGCATGGAGCCGGGTGAAATCTACGGCGAAAAAGGCGCGATTCCCTGGATGGCGCGCGACCTCGTCAAACTTGACACTCACAAGGTTGACTGGATTGCCGCGCGAAGTAAGAACCGGTTCTTCCTGGTCCTCATGAACCAGGAGAAGGAGCCGCTCGAAGTGGGCGTGGATCTGAATAAGGAAAAAATCGGAGTTGTTTCAGGAACGGCCCGGCTCTATGAAGGCGACAGTGGCATCTCGAAATCTCTCGCCGACGCCAGCCGGGTGACGGTTCCCGCCCAAGGCGTGGCGACCCTTTCCATCCCCATCAAAGAGATGGAGATGTATCCCACCCTCAAGCCCCTCAAGGAAGGCCACGTCAGCCAATCCTTCGGCGTCTGGGGCGATGTCCATGCCTTCCGCATCCGCTCTCCGTTCGGGCAGGACGGGCTCTATGTTGCCGTAATCGGACCCTATGAAGGCGATGCCCGGGCGAGCCTCGAACTGAAGGCGCCCCAGACCCAGAGTCTCACCGCCACGACGTTCCCCTACGATTTCCTGATCTATCCTCTTCCCATGGATCAGGAAATTCGCTGCACCGTCCGCATGGAAGGCCCTGCGGGGGCCGGAACGAAAGCGGCCGATCTCGTTTTGGGATACGAGTGAGAGTCTGAAATTCCTTCCTGAAATGCAGGAGGCGCGGCCAATCGGCCGCGCCTCTTCTTTTAATCTAGAGCGTTTCTCTAAAGTTGTTGCTTAATGGTACAGGTTGCGACATTTTTCTGTTTTCGGTCAATGAGCCAGCAAAGGGCTTTGCTGAGACGGT
>JABMPG010000781.1 GCA_013203855.1 bacterium | reverse complement strand
TTTCCAGAAGAGTGCGGGGAAAGTCCTCTGTCATGCTCCCCGACACTACATGTTGTGGTCGGTTGAGTCAAGTACATAGCCCTAAGGCGGAATGATTCAGAATGAGGCCTCGTGTCTGTCTTCCCGCGACTGATCCAGCCGCGAAGAGGCGGTTCTCACAATTCTCGACAAGGACCCCCAACAATGACCCCTTCCGATCAACGCCCCAACATTCTGCTCATCGTCTCCGACGACCACGGCCGAGAAACGCTGGGTTGCTACGGCAATCCCGCCATCGCAACGCCCAATCTGGACCGTCTTGCCGCCGAGGGCGTCCGGTTCACCCACAGCTGCTGCACGAGCGCCTCCTGCGCCGCCAGCCGATCTGTCATTCTCACCGGCCTCCAGAACCACACCAACGGAACCTATGGCCACACGCACAGCGTCCACCACTTCTCCTGTTTTCCCGACACGCGGACCCTGCCTGCTTACCTGAACGAGGGGGGCTATCGCACGGGCTGCATCGGGAAGAAGCACTACAGCCCCGCATCGCTCTTTCCCTTCCAGTCCCAGTTTGCTGAGCAAGCATTCGGCCGGAACGATATCGCCATGGCTGAAGCCTGCCGTGATTTCATCGCCGACGCCGATCCCTTTTTCCTTTACTATTGTTCCTTCAATCCGCACCGGGGCGGCATTCTCCGCGACCATCCTCTCCAGATCGACTGCTTCGGCAACCCGCGCGAGGCTTTCCCCGGCGACGCCGAGCGTGTCTATGATCCAGCCGAGGTGATCGTGCCGCCCTTCCTGAGCGACACGCCCGAGGCACGCGCCGAACTGGCCCAGTACTATCAGTCCATCTCTCGCCTCGATCGAGGCATCGGGCGCCTGCTCAACATCCTCGAGAAGACGGGGAAACTCGACAACACGGTGATTCTCTATATCGCCGACAACGGGGCGGCCTTTCCGGCGTCCAAGACCACGCTCTATGATTCGGGCATGAACCTGCCCCTGATCGTGCGGAGTCCCCTTCACGAAAAGCGCGGAGAGGTCTGCGACGGGCTAGTCACCTGGGCCGATATCACGCCGACGGTTCTAGATTTCGCTGGTGTCGAGACTCCGGCGGACGCGTTCTTCGGGCGGTCCTTCAAGGGCATCGTCGATCAGGAGCATCCGGAGAACTGGCGCGAGGAAATCTACGCGGCCCATACGTTCCATGAGATCACGAACTACTATCCCATGCGAGTCCTGCGCACCCATCGTCACAAGTTCATCTGGAACATCGCCCACAAGCTTGATTACAGCTTCGCGAGCGATCTGTGGGAGTCTGCAACCTGGCAGGGGGTGGTTCGCGACGGTCTGGACATGTTCGGCGCCCGAAGTGTCAACGCCTATCTCCATCGTCCGGCGTTCGAACTCTATGACTTGGAAGCCGATCCGAACGAGACAGTTAACCTGGCCGACGAAGCCGACCACGCGGCCCTCGTTGAGTCTTTCAAGGAGAAGATCCGCCATTTTCAGAAGGAAACGAAGGACCCCTGGCTGCATAAGTGGGAGTATGAGTAAACTGGACCTTATCGTCCGCCCTGTTCCCGGCGATATTCGCGGGGAGACATGTTCGTTGCTCTTTTGAAGACTTTGGAAAAATAGTAGGGGTCTTCGTATCCGACCCGGCGCGCGATCTCGGCCACGGGCGTCGGCCCGCTCACGAGGAGGTCGCAGGCTTTGCGTACCTTGAGACGGATGAAATAATCCGTCGGCGAAAAGCCGGTCTTGAGTTTGAACTGCCGCGTGAAATGGCCGACCGACATGCCCGCCGCCGCAGCCATCTCCGGGACGGAGAGTTTCTCTCCCGCCCGTGATTCCATCAGGTCCAGAACGCCGTCCAAGTGAAGATCCGCTGCCCGGCGGGGCAGCGAAAGACTGCGCCGGAAAGCCATCAGGGCCAGGATATGGCGGACACCCGCCGCGGCGCAGCGCAGGGCCGGCACGGTCTGATATCGCCTGAGAAGGTCATAGAGTTCGCGAAAGCGCTGAGTGAAACCGACCGGGTCGCCCACATGCAGAACCGGCGCGTCGGGTGTGGCCCCCGTTTCCTCCATCCACTTCCGCGCGTCTCGTCCCTGAAAGCGGAAATAGGCGATTCCCCAGGGATCCTGCTCGTCCGCGGCGTAGGAAAAATACTCGTCACTGTAGAGGAAGAAGGCGTCGCCGCGCCGCACGGTGAAGCGCCGGCCGCGCGCTTCCAACCAACCTTTTCCGCTCATGCAGTAGAAGACGCTGTGAAAGGGATAGGGGCGTCTCTTCACATAGTGATGTCCCTTGGCCCAAGGCCAGAATCCGATGTTGGCGACATAGAGGTCGGACAGGAGGGGAAAGGCGTCCTGTCGACTGACCATTTCGAAGGGCACGGAGGTGCGATGTTCGCTGGCCGGATTGGACGCTTGCGGAGACGACACGGGAAATCCACCTCTGGTCGGATATTGCTTGTTTCGGATCTGGAGGCCTTTAATTCCCAGAATTAACCCCTTTCATAATATCATAATCTTCCATCTTTGAGCAAGATCCAGCATGGACACGTCCGGATCAAACCATGATAATCAGAGATGATCGATGGTTCCGTCAGCGCAATCAGTTGGCGGACAGGCCGATTCCCATGAAGACCACTAACCGGTACAGGAGGCGAACATGAGGCGCCGCGATTTTCTGCGCACCTTGGCGGTCAGCGTTCCGCTGATCGGGAATCTGAAACTGGGTGACGTGTCGGACCGACCCCCAAGGCCCAATATCGTTTTTTTCTATTCGGACGACCAGCCCTTGCGCGCTCAGGGCCGCGTTGATCCGTACTTCCACACACCGAACATCGACCGCCTGTCTCAGGAGGGCGTCGTTTTCGAGAACGCTTTCGTCACGACCTCGATCTGCTGCGTGAGCCGCACCAACCTGTTTACGGGCCAGCACATGGCCCGGCACGGCGTGCCGGATTTCGACACGCCCCTGAGCACGAAACAGATGGGCCAGACTTACTCTGGACTTCTGCGCGCCGCCGGATACCGCACCGCCTTTCTCGGCAAGTTCGGCATCGGTCATCCCCGGTCCGCCCCCAGCGAGCTATGCCTGCCCGAGGATCAGTTCGATGAATGGTACGGTTTTATCCAGGGCGTCAGTTACTCCCAGGAGGTGGACGGCGAGAAACGCTACGTGACATCGGTCATGGAGGAGAAGGCGATTTCCTTCATGCGGGAGACGCCGAAGGACCAGCCCTTTCTCTTGATCATGGCCCTGCCCGAGCCTCACGGTCAGGTCGGCCCTTGGAACTACCGCGACCCCGAGTTTGAGCTGGAGCCGCCCTCCGCTCCGCCCGCCCGCCCCGAAACGATGACCGAGGAGGCCCGCGAACGACTACCGGCGGCCATCCTCGACAGCAGGAACGGGGTTAACCTCAAAAATCTCGAGGGAAAATACGACGAGTACATGGCCACAGTGCGGGACTATACAGCACGAACCGATCTGGCCGTGGGTCGAATCCGAAGCGCCCTGAGCGAACTCGGAGGCGAGGACAACACTGTCGTCATTTTCTATTCCGACAACGGCAGCATGTGGGGCGCCCATGGTATCGCCGGCAAGTGGAATATGTACGAGGAGAGCATCCGGGTGCCGCTGGCCATTTACGATCCGCGCTTACCCGAATCCGCCCGTGGGGCTCGCAACCAGATGGCCCTGAGCATCGACCTCGCCCCGACCATGCTCGCCATGGCGGGGGTTTCTATCCCGGACGCCATGCAGGGCACGGACCTCAGCCCGATCCTCCGCGATCCCAAGGCGAAGGGAAGGGCCGACTGGTATTACGAGCACGATGTCGGGTCCCGGGCGAAGGGCAAACCACTGCCGCGGTGCGAGGGGGTTCGGACCGAAAGCTGGAAATACATCCGCTACAAGAACACCGACCCCGTCCAGGAGGAACTCTTCGATCTCGAGGCCGATCCGATCGAGATGAACGACCTCGCGGCGGATGCGAAGTACGAGGTGAAACTGGCGGAACTGCGGAAGCGGTGCGACGACTATCGAACTTCAGTCAAGTAGCAGGCGGATACCCGCCGTCATCCAGCATTTCGCCCGGAGGAATTCATGAATCGTTTTCTACGCCCATTCGGTTTCGCGATTCTATTCGCAGGACTCTGGCTCGTTGCGTGCGCCGGTTTCTCTGAGGAACCACCCGAAGGTTCCGAACCGACACTCAGCGAAAAGTCTATCCCGCATGGATACCCCAAGCCTATCATCTTCCGCGATCCGTCGCCCGAAAGCATCCAGGCCAGCGGCGACTGGATTCAAATGGTTGTGAGCGATCATTTCGTGGACCGGCGGCGACACTCCGAGGAGATGTACAAGCAGCAGTTTCCGGACCGGCCGGCCCTGATCCAGGTCGGCGGCAACTTCATGAGCGCGGGATCGTACTGCGCGAAGCAGGTATTCGAAGACAAGGGCCTCTATGAGGGCGAACTGAAACAGAAATTCATCGACGATCACGCCGGCTATGAGGAAGTTCTCAGCGAGGACTTCGTCCCCATGCCGGATTTTCTCGGGTACTGGGTCTATGAGACGGGCCTCAAGACACCCACTCCGCTCCCGGAGGGCCAGCAGGTCGTGGAACTGAAGGTGGAAGACCCGGCGCGTTTTGCTCCCCTGGACAGGACTATTCCTCCCGGCAATCTCCCCGTGTTCGAAAGACTGACAGGTTCCTACCTGGTGAACCGTATCGTGGTGATCTACCCGCGCGATTCGCAAGGCAAGCCGGACTGGCTGCGGGCCGAACTGGTGGAACCGATCGGTGTTGACC
>JABMPG010000780.1 GCA_013203855.1 bacterium | reverse complement strand
TTTCTGACGGGGTTGCAGGATGTCGCCTTCTCGCCCGGAGTGATCCGGAATGAGGAACTGGCCATCGACATCACGCGGCAGTTCGCGATGGAAACGATGTTTTTCGTCGACGGACGGGTGAGCCGGGGGGACGAGATCCTGGTACAAGGAACGCTGAAGGTGTTCGAGATGGAAACTCCGCCCGAGACCTCCGGGGTTGGGGCGGGAGCGATGAATCCCGCACAGCTCAATCGGTCGGGCAGTCCCGTGAAGGAGGCCCTTCTGGACCTTCTCCGGATGGATAGCGGGTCGGGATTTTTCCGCTTCGAGCCCGGCTTCCCCGGTTTCCAGGGCCATTTCCCGGGCGCGCCGATCCTGCCGGGCGTGGTGATGCTTCTGGCGGGGCAGGTCGTGGCCGAGAAACTGACGGGCAAACCCTTGCGGATCCGGACGATCGATCGCGCCAAGTTCATGCAGCCTGTTTTCCCTCGCCAGGAGCTGCGCGTGGATGTCACCTTGGCCGACCCCGAGCCCTTCGTGGCGGACATCCGTCTCACGCGGGACGGGCAGGCCGTCTCCACGTGCCGTTTCACGGCGGAGGAGGCCTGAGTGGCGCGTAACCGGCGACAGGACTACTTCGAGACCGTGCCCGGCGGGCCGCCTCCACTCGTGGCGCGGGCCGTCCGACAGGCGCGTTTCGAGGAGGTTGATTCCCTGGGCATCGTCTGGCACGGACGCTATCCCAGCTATCTGGAAGATGCGCGCATCGCGCTTGGCGAAGCCTATAGCCTGCGCTATCTCGACATGCACCGGGCCCGGTTCGTGGCGCCCATCGTTCAGCTCCGCCTCGACTATCACTCGCCGCTGACCCTCGACGACCGTTTCTCCGTCGAGATTTCCTTCCTCTGGACCGAAGCCGTCCGGCTCAACAGTCTCTACCGGATCGAGGGCAAGGACGGGCGGCTCATCGCAACGGGATGCACGGTGCAGATGCTGATGAATCTCGACCGAGAAGTGCTGGTTGCCTGGCCCGAGTACATGGAGACCTTCCGTCAGAAATGGCGCGAGGGCTCCTTCGATTCCTCTCCCGCGCGCAGTCTGGATCAGTTCTGAATCATGCCCGATTTCTCGACTCCATCGCGTTCCGTTCACATTGCCGCCGCCTCGGCGACCTGCTCTCTGGGGCCGGACCTCGACGCGATCTGGGAACGCCTGTGCCGGGGGGAATCGGCCGTGGGGCCCGTGGAGCGTTTCTCGACGGACGCTCTGGACTATCACGAAGCGGCGTGCATGGTGGATCTCGACGCCCTGCCGCCCAGCCGCAGCCGGATTCTGGAACTGCTGGGGCGGGCGCTGAAGCCGCTGCCCTCCCTTCCCGAGAACACGCGGCTCATCTGGACCGGCGTGAAGGGAAACGCGGAGTGGGTGGAGAGTGAAATCTCGGATCGGGACAGTTGTTTCTTCTATCCCGAGCAGTACCGACGGTGGATTGCGGACAGTCTCGGGATCGAGGCGGTGGGGTTCGACCTGAACGCGGCATGCGCTTCTTCAACGGCCGGGCTGGCGATCGGGGCGCAGATGATCGCCTCGGGCGAGTGCGAATCGGTTCTCGTCTGCGCGGCGGACATCGTGAGCCGGTTTACCTTCACGGGATTCTCGGCCCTCAAGGCGCTGTCGCGCACGGTCTGTCGGCCTTTCGATGCCGGACGGGACGGCTTGGTCCTCGGGGACGGCGCGGCGGCGATCCTGCTGGTTTCACGCGAAGCGGCCCGGGGCGCTGATCTTCCGCTTCTGGCCCGTCTGAGCGGATGGGGCATCGCCAATGATGCGAACCACATCACGGGTCCGGCGCGCGACGGATGTGGGCTGATCGCGGCCTTCCAGTCGGCTATCGATCAGGCCGGTGTCGACGCGGGCGATGTCGAGGCGTTCTGTGCCCATGGCACGGGTACCGTCTACAATGACGCGATGGAACTGACTGCCGTGGAGACGCTTTTCGCCAGACGTCCCTTTCCCCTCTTCTCGATCAAGGGAGCCATCGGCCACACGCTGGGCGCGGCGGGGGCTATCGAGGTGGGAGTCTGTCTGCGGGCGCTGCGGGAGAAGAC
>JABMPG010000779.1 GCA_013203855.1 bacterium | reverse complement strand
TCCCAGTCTAGTCCCAGGTTCAGCGCGGTCAGGGCCTCCGCCACAGAAACCCTGATCGGAACGGCAATCGTACTCAGATACCCTTCGCTGCAATTATCGATAGATAGTAGGGACTGACCCGCGACTTGCGAAACACAGAAACAGGAGAGTCCTATAGTCAGACAGAAAACTTTGGTGTGTGCCATGATCGCCTCCTCCGTTTCAAACGCGAAACGATTGCATTGCCTCAGGCAACCAATGGAATCTGAACGAGTTTTGAACGCCAAATGCCGCATTCAGAACACATCATGATTCCTTCCCCAACCACCAGCGTGCAGGAAGTGCATACCTGGTGGGTATGGGGGAAATCATGGAAAACCCCTAGCCATACGGGAAAGAGTGTTCCGAAAGTGATCTCGCAGCAATCACCCCAGCAGTACTTGGGCCCAACCGAGCCATGATAACATCATTAAACTGACCTGATTCTCTCATACATCGAAAACGGTTGCGGGAGGCTGCACGCGCCACTGCCGAAAAGGAACTCTGTTCTCAAGATGCTGAAACAAGACGGGTTTTGTATTGACAGGCCAACCCCTAAGCCAGGATCAAGAAGTGAGAAAAGGGCCTTCAGCCAGGAGGAACTGAAGGCATTCTACAGGAACTGTCCGCAGAGGTTCCGGGCCCTCTTCCTTCTGATGCTGGTGACGGGCACAAGACCTGCGGAGGTTTTCCCTTCCTCTTGATCCTCACACATCGCTCTTCTCAAGAGCGAGATTGACAGCAAGGCGAGTCTCGTGACCATCCGTTCTGCCAAGGTGCTGAGGGGAGAGAGCGCGAAGATAAGGATGATTGGCGTACCATCGGATCTTACATGCTCCTGGTTGCGGAAGCCCGGGAGAATCCTGGGCCTCACGTTTTCCCTGAGGTCAAGAACCTGTTCCGGCACTTCGACCGCCTTCTCAAGGTAGCCAGAATCTCCAAGATAGATTCTCTTGGACGGAAACTAACGGCACATTCCTTCCGCCACACCTTCGCCACTCTGATGGCCGAGTCGGTCGGGCACAATCCTTTCGTGCTCAAGCAGCTCCTTGGCCATTCTCAGATTTCAACCACGCACAGGTACTGCCATCCGAAGGCCGCAGCCCCTGTGATTGATATCAGCCCCTTCTTGAGGGGTGGACGGAGGCGAGGGAAACCTTCACGCAGGAAGCGTAAGTGTAGGAGAATCAGATGGTAGCGCTAAGGAGATTTGAACTCCTGTTTCCGCCGTGAGAGGGCGGCGTCCTGGACCAGGCTAGACGATAGCGCCGCTTGGAATCCCGAGTAAGCCGTTTCAGAGAAGGCTTGTTGGGGATTTGGCTGCCGGGGAAGGGCTCGAACCCTCAATACCTGGGCCAGAACCAGGCGTGTTGCCATTACACCACCCGGCAGCAATCGCGAGGGAAGGGGCGTCCCGCTTCCGGTTCAACCGACCGGCCCCCGCAAAACAGACTGTGAAAAGTACCCGAAACGCCGAGGCTTGTCAAGGGGCGGGAACGGGAATTTTCTGGGTTCAACAGGTGGGGCGAGGCTCAGCTCGCCTGGGATGCTTCGTTGGCGCTTTCTTCGAGGAAGCGGGTGACGCCCTTGGCGGCTTCGCGTCCGAGATACATGGCGTGAACGATGAGAGAGGCGCCTTTGACGCTGTCGCCGGCGGCGAAAATGCCGTTTTCGGACGTCATGAAGTTCTCATTGACGAGGATGTTGCCGCGAGCGTCGGTCTTGAGGTCGAACTCCTGGATGACGGGGTTGTGTTCGGTATGAACGAAACCCATGGCGAGGAGGACGAGTTGGGCAGGGAGTTCAAACTCGGAGCCGGCGATCTCTTTGAAGCTGCGGCGGCCCTGCTCGTCGGGGGCGGACCATTCGAGTTTCACGCAGCGGATCTTATCGATCCGGCCGCCTTTTCCGATCAATTCCTGTGTGTTGACGCTCCACATTCGCTCGCAACCCTCTTCCTGGGAGGTGGAGGTGCGGACGACTTGGGGCCAGGTTGGCCACGGGTTGACGGGCAGGCGGATTTCGGGCGGCTTGGGGAGGAGTTCGATCTGAGTGACGGACTTGGCTCCTTGACGAATCGAAGTGCCGATGCAGTCCGATCCGGTGTCGCCGCCGCCGATGACCACGACGTGTTTGCTCTCGGCGGAGATGATTCGGTCCTGGGCGATGGGATCTCCGGCGTTCAGGCGGTTCTGCTGGGTGAGAAACTCGAGGGCGAAATGCACTCCTTTGAGTTCGCGTCCGGGCGCTTTCAGATCGCGGGGGACGCGGGAGCCGGTGGTGATGACGATGGCATCGAAGCTGCGTTTGAGGTAGCCGGGAGAGATGTCCTGTCCGACATCGACGCTGGTTTCGAAGATGACGCCTTCGGCCTTCATCTGGTCGACGCGGCGATCGATGACTGACTTTTCGAGTTTGAAATCGGGAACGCCGTAGCGCAGAAGGCCCCCGGGGCGGTCGTCGCGTTCGAAGACGACGACGTCATGACCGCTGCGGGCGAGTTGTTGAGCGGCGGAGAGACCGGAGGGGCCGGATCCGACGACGGCGACACGGAAGCCGGTCTTGTGGGCGGGCGGTTGGGGCTGAATCCAGCCTTCGTCCCAGCCTCTTTCGACGATCTGGAGTTCGATGTGGCGGATGGTGACGGGGTGTTCGTCGATCATGAGCGTACAGGCGCCCTCGCACAGAGCGGGGCAGATGCGGCCGGTGAACTCGGGGAAGTTGATCGTGGCGTGAAGAATGTCGAGAGCCTTGCGCCACTTTCCCCGGTAGACCATGTCGTTCCATTCCGGAATGCGATTCTGGATGGGACAGCCGAAGGAATGGCAGTAGGGGACGCCGCAGTCCATGCAGCGCGCAGCTTGCTCGACGAGGGTTTCGAGCGGCATGAGTTGCTCGATCTCGCGGTAGTCGTGGACGCGCTCGCTGACAGGGCGTTTCGGGGGATTCTTTCGGGCGTATTCAATGAATCCGGTTGGTTTAGCCATGATACACTTCCTCGGTCGCGGATACGGTCTCGCTGTCACGGAACTCGCTCTGGCGCATGCGTTCGAGGACTTTGCGATACTCGACGGGCATGACCTTGACGAACAGCGGCAGGTGGGTTTCCTGGTTTTCCAGAACCATTCGGGCTCGGGAACTGTTGGTGTAGCGGTAGTGGTTTTCGAGAAGAGCGATAAGTTCGGCGCGGTCGTCTTCGGCCCAGACGCTCTCGAGGTCGACGGTGGCGAGGTTGCACCGGGTCTCGAACATCTCGGTTTCATCGTAGACGTATGCGACGCCACCGCTCATTCCGGCCGCGAAGTTGACGCCGGTGGTGCCCAGAACGACGAC
>JABMPG010000778.1 GCA_013203855.1 bacterium | reverse complement strand
GGTGTGCCAGTCGTTGATGGTCGTCTCGAACTTCACCCCCGGATCGGCGCATTCCCAGGCCGACTCCGAAATATCGCGCATCAGATCCCGCGCCGGAAACGTCTCGCAGACCTCGCCAGTGGTCCGAAAGCGTGTCTGCCACAGTCCGTTCTCGTCCAGAGCCTTCATGAACTTGTCGGTTATCCGGATCGAATTGTTGCTGTTCTGACCCGAAATGGTGTGATAGGCCTCGCCGTTGAAATCGGCGGAGTACCCCTCGGCGATCAGAGCCCGGGCCTTGCGCTCCTCGACACGTTTCCAGTTCACGAAATCGCGAATCTCGGGATGATCCGCGTCAAGACAGACCATCTTCGCCGCTCGCCGCGTCGTCCCTCCGCTCTTGGTCGCTCCAGCCGCGCGGTCAAAGACCTCCAGAAAACTCATCAGGCCTGAGGAAGTCCCTCCGCCCGATAACTTCTCCTGCCGCCCTCGAAGATTCGAGTAGTTCGACCCCGTGCCCGAACCGTACTTGAAAATCCGGGCTTCGTTGCGCACCAGGTCGAAGATCGACATCAGATCGTCGCCCACGGACTGAATGAAGCAGGCCGAACACTGGGGGTGTCGATAGTTGTTGTCCAACTCTTCCAGCTCGCCCGACTCGTAATTCCAATACCAGTTGCCGTTGCCGCCCGAAACTCCATACTCGTGCCACAGCCCCAGATTGAACCAGACCGGCGAATTGAAGGCCCCCATCTGCTGAATCAGAAGATGAGTAATCTCATCCTCAAACGCTTGGGCGTCCTCACCCGAACTGAAATAGCCCCCGATTTCTTCCCCCGCGCAGCGCAAAGTCCGGGACACCCGGGTGATCACCTGCCGAACGCTGGTCTCATGCCCCGGCTTCCCCGGTACGCCCGCCTTGCGCAGGTATTTCGAAATCAGAATATCGCTGGCCAGCTGCGACCAAGCCTTCGGAACTTCGATATCGTGCATCTCAAAAACCACGGATCCGTCCGTATTGCGGATCACGCAACTTCGTTTTTCGTATTCAACCGTATCCAGTGGATTACGTTTGGGCTGGGTAAAGTGACGGGGAATTCTCATCGGGCTGAACCTTCAGTATCTGACAAATGGGAATGGAGGGGGCAATGCTGCCCTCAAGACGCCAGATCGGCAACCTCTCCCGGGGACGAACCTCGCCAGCGGCCTCATCACCGCCGCTCCAGCGGAACTCCGTGGCGACAGGACCCAAGAGATACAACCTATGGTACTTGTTGTCAACTCTTTCTGTTATATGTTGTACTTCTGGCTAAAGCCAACGGAATGAGCCCTCTTCAGAGAAATCACCTCTCTCGGCTGAAAAGATTCGCCCGAAAGGCGATAGGAGCGAAACTAGGAGACCCGGCTCGCCATGGTTGTTGGTGGCATAGTCGCCCCAGCTGATCTCGCCCACCCAAGACGTGGAGACTACAGACCCCGAACTCAGAACGCCAAACTCCGAAGGGCCGTTTCCCGTTGCCCGACCCGGGGGAATTCCCTATAATACGTCCCGTGCGGGCGGGTGCTTTCCGCCGTGTTTGAGGGTTTTTCTATTCTGGGGGGAATAGATGGATTCTCGCCTATCCTACCGCCAGAGGGACTCGTGCCTTCCCAGCGAACGCCACTTCGCCAAATCCTGAGGAAAAAGTGGAAACGGGGCCGCAAGCAATTTCGGCAGGTGCGCCAGCATGTCCGACGCTACCTGATGTACCGCTTGACCTCTCTCCTCGGCAGGCTGATCGTCTCCTTCCGCCTTGAGCGGGCCCGCAGTCTAGGGGCCTTTCTGGGTGGAGTCGCATGGCAGGCGGCTGGCAAGGAGCGCGCGAAGACCCTGGCCAATCTGAACCAGGCCTACGGACACAACCTGTCCGACCGCCAGAAATGGAACCTTGGCCAGCGCGTCTTCCGCAACGCTGGCATCTGCGCGGTGGAAGGATTCTTTCTCACCGCCGGGAAAACGGACAAGATCCTGCAAGACGTGCGGGTCGAGGGACTCGAACATCTCCAGGAGGCCTTGGGGACCGGTCGTGGAGTGCTCTGTCTCACCGCTCACTATGGAAACTGGGAACTGCTCACGCCCTTCATGCCCCGACTGATCGATCGCCCCATCGGAGTCGTCGCCCGGGAGTTGAGCAACCCGTGGATCGACCGCGACGTCGTCCGCATGCGGGAGCAGTTCGGGGCCCGCGTCTTCCCCCGGGGCTCCACCGGACGCGATTACATCCGCTTTCTCAGACAGGGAAACGCGCTGGCAGTCCTCGGCGATATCGACACCTCAAAGGGCGGCGGCATCTACGTCGATTTCTTCGGGCGCCCCGCCTGGACCCAGACCGGAATCGCCCGCCTGGCCCGAATGGGAAAGTCCAGTATTGTCCCCGCATTCATCAGCCGAGATCCCCAGGACCCCTCCCGCCAAGTGATCCGGATCGAGCCGATGATTCCCCAACCCGAAGGCGTCTCCGAGGAAGAATACACCTTGAGCATTACCCAAGCCTTCACGTTAGTCATTGAACAGGCCGTCCGACGCCATCCCGAACAGTGGATGTGGATGCACCGGCGGTGGAGACATCAGCCCAAGCCCGGAGAAATCGAGGCGCTGCGCGATCAAGCCGCCCGGGAAAAGCGCCCAGGCCTCCTGACAGACGACAAGCCCCCCGCCCGCAAGGAAGCGACCGCCTGATGAACCGGACCCTCGCCCTGCTCCTCCTCCTTCCGCTCCTTCTTACAGCCGCCTGTGAGAAACAACAACCGGACGCCCAGACGGCTTCCACCGTCCCTTCCCCGCCCGCTTTCCCCGAGGATGAAAGCGACTTGCGCCACTGGCTGAGAATGGACTCGGTGATGGTGTTTCTCTACGAGGGCGAGACACTCAAAGCCGAGCTGAAAAGCCGGTCCGCCACCGTGGATATCGAAAATGAAGTGACCATTCTGAACCGGGTCACGGCCTCCCTCCATGAGAAAGGCAAGAAATCCGCCACCATCTACGCCCGCAAGGGCCGGCTGCACCTGGCCGACCGGCCCCGTGACAACATTCAGAGAAACGATATCGACTTGTATGGAGGTGTTGATGTAGAAATGGCACAGGGAGGCACGATCCGGACTCCCCGCCTGCACTATTCCAACCAGCAAGACAGCATCCGTTCCGCCGGCGGCCCCTTCACCAAAAGATTGCCCGTAGAAGGGGGCTTCATGGTCGGCACCGGCGGCTGGTTCACCGCCACGCCGGATTTCCGGCATTTCACCGAGTACAATAACGTCCAATGGAAATTCGTTTCCCTATATCCCAGTTCCCCAACTCCCGTTCCATCCCAGCCGTCACAGGACACCCGCGAATGAAGACACCCCTGCTCCTCCCGCTCATGTTGATCGTCCTGTGCCTGACCGCCTCGAGTCAAGCACAGCCCCCCCCCCTCCAGTTCAGCCGGTCCAAAATGTTCGGACCCGGCACTGAACTCCGAACCAACCCCGAAACCGGCACTCTCGACGTTGAGTGGAACGAAAAGTTCGAACTCATGAAGGCCATCGTCAAGAACGATGTCTACGTCAAACTCTCCGACCCCGACAACATGGAAATGCACTGCGACTACCTCACCTATCTTGCCGCCGAACGACGCAATGACAAGAATACCGCGGGAGCCTCCACCGACCCGAACACGACCGGAAGCATCGTCATCGCCCATGGAAAACCCGTACGCGTTCTCCACCCCGCCTTTCGAGCCTCCTGCAGCAAACTGGAGGTTTTCCCCCAAACCGAAACGGCCGTGCTGACCGGAGAAGCCTTGATCCAGCAGCGACTGCCCGGCGGCGAATGGGACCAGGCCTCGGTCATGTCCGGCGAAAAGATCACCGTCACATATCGCAACGGAAGCGTGAGCCTTCACGCCGAAGGGAAAGCCGGCATCAATCCCCCCACCGAAACGCCCGGGGAAGGAAAGCCGCCGCGCGTCCTCGATGAGTCCCAGCGCCCCGAAATCAAGCTGAACGGTTCTCAGCAGGAAGATCAGTCCAGCGAGTCTTCCGAGGACCCCGTCAATCGGCGCGAGATCTCCTCCCGTCAAACCAAACCTCTCGGAAACCTCTAATACTCGTCTGAGTCGATTCGAAAAGACCAGGCGCGGCGCCTCCCGCCAAGAAGCCCAAAGTGTGCGACCGACGCCCCCGCCCGTCAGCGGCCCTGAAAGGCCACGGAACATAGACTCCCCTGAAATCGCAGTGAACCCCACCCCCTCCCACCGCCTCCGCCTCATGCTCGTCACCGACCGCGCGGCCTGCCGCGGAAATCTCATCCCCACGGTCCGTGCCGCTCTCCGGGGAGGGGTCACGGCCGTCATGCTGCGCGAAAAAGATCTCACGATAGATCAGTTGGACCCGCTGGCCCTCGAGCTCCGCGAGGCGACTCGCACCGCCGGAGCCTTGCTCATCCTGAACCACCACGTCCAGATGGCGCGAATCATTGAGGCCGACGGCGTCCATCTCGGCTGGCGGTCGGTCTCCATCCGCGAAGCCCGGCGCCAGCTCGGCCCGGAAACCCTCATCGGCATTTCGACACACTCTCTGCAAGAGGCCCGCCACGCCGAGGAATCCGGAGCCAACTATGTCACCTTCGGCCCGATCTTCCCCACCCCCGCCAAACAAGGCCTGGTCGAAACGCAGGGACTGGACGCTCTTCGCCCTGTCTGCCAGACCCTCTCGATTCCCGTGCTCGCCCTTGGAGGAATCGACGAAACAAACGCCACGTCCGTATTGGAAGCCGGCGCCGATGGCCTCGCCGCGATCCGGGCCCTCCTGACCGCCGAAAACACTGAAGAGACGGCCCGAAATCTCTCCCGGGCCGTCTCCGACCGATTTTGAGTTCAAAACCCAAAGGCCAAGGACAATGCCCTACCTACCCCGTTCCCGGCCACTGGCTCCTGTCTCATGCCTGCTCCTGTGCCCACTTCCCCCGGCGTTTTCTTTTGACCCCAATGCCCCTTTCCGATAGCGTATACGCATCAGGAGACGGGCCTATTCCAAATCGGTTGCATGAGGTGATGCGGTGAAACTCGCGACGCTGTTCGATGAAAGCAACATCCTGATTCACATGGACGCCGCCACGCTGGATGACGCCATCCAGCAGCTGGTGGAATCCTTCGGCGACAAACTGGGACATCTCAATCCTGAGACGATCTGCGATCGCCTGATGGAAATCGAGGAATCCCTGCCCCTGCCCCCGGGCCACGGCGTCCGGATGCCCCACGCCCGCCTGCCCGGCGTCGACCGCCTGCTCCTTGCCCTGGGCACCTCCCAACAAGGCATCGTCACCGAATCCGACGCCGAACCGGTCCATCTCATCTTCGTCATCCTCACGCCCAAAATGCAGAGCACCCTCATGCTCCAGACCATGTCCTCCATCGCCCGGCTCGTGGTTAGGGAGGAAAACCGCAAGGCTCTCATCAGCACCAAATCGCCCCAGCGGGCCCTGAGAATTCTTGAGGAATCGGGCATCGAGGTCAAAAAAGCCATCGTGGCCGCCGACCTCATGAACCCCGTGCGGCATACCGCGTCCCCCGCCATGACCCTCCGGCAAATCGTCCAGGTCCTGGTCAACTGCCGCGAGGAGGGCCTGCCGGTGGTCAGTTCGGACGGCGCTTTGCTGGGAGACATCTCGACGCGGATGCTCATCGAAGTCGGGCTCCCCAGATACATGAAGCTTATCAGCAACTCCAGCGTCCTCTCCGAATTCGAACCCTTCGAGGCCTTCTACAAAAAGGAAGACACCCTCACCGCCGAAGAAATCATGAACCGTGACATCCCCTCCCTCGCCCCCGAAACCCCCGTCGAAATCCTGGCCCACGAAATGCTCAGCAAGAAATCCGAGCGCGCCTACATCGTCAACGAAAAAGGACTCTGCGGCGTCGTCTACCGCAAGGATATCGTGAGAAAAGTCCTTTCCCTCTAAATTCCTGAACAGGACCTTCCTCCCTCAGATTGGCATTCAAATGAGAACACAAGACCGTTTGACCTTGAGGGATCTCGCCGAACGCTACTCTGAGGTCGCCAGCGACCCGATTCAGGAATCCCGCCGGGAAGCCTGGCGCGGTCTTAACAGTCTCGAGGAAATCCAGCCCCTTATCTACGTCCGCGCCTTCGCTTGGAAGGAAATGCCAGAATCCACGTGCGAGTGCGAAGATCCCCTGCTCCGTTCCATCGAGGCCCGTCTCCGTCAGGAAATCTTCCGACACACCTTCGACGATGACACCGTAGTCGAGCCCTGGATATCCGTCCCGGCGGTCCATTCCCTCAGAGAGAAAATGCTGTGGGGCCTGCCCATGGAGTGGGCCCCCGGCGGCGAGAACGGCGGCGCCCGCCAGATGCGTCCGTGCATCCTCGAGCCCGAGGACGCCGAACGGATGGCCGAGCCCACCCATTGCATCAACGAAGAAGCCAGCACCAGAAGAATGAGCCTCGCGAACGAGGTTCTCGGCGACGTCCTCCCCCTTGTCCTCGACCGCGCCCCCGTTTACCAGATCTGGAACGCCGATATTTCCACTAATCTAACCCGCTTCCGAGGTCTTGACCAAGTCATGCTCGACATGGTCGAACGGCCGGAGTGGCTTCACAAGGTTCTGGCCTTCATGCGAGACGGCGTTCTCCGCGTCCACAAGCAGGCCGAGGAGCAAGGCGACTGGAAACTCTGCGACCATCAAAACCAGTCCATGCCCTATTCCCGCGAACTCGACGACCCGGGCCCGAGCGAGAAACCGCGCGTCCGCAACGACCTCTGGTGTTTCGTCGCCGCCCAGGAAATGACCCTCATCGGGCCCGCTCAATTCGAAGAATTCATGCTTCGCTACCAGATCCCCATCATGGAACCCTTCGGCCTGACCGCCTACGGGTGCTGCGAGGACCTTACCCTCAAGATCCCCCTCCTGCGACGAATTCCCAACCTCCGTCGCATCGCCGTCTCCCCCATGGCCAACATGGCGAAATGCGCGGAACAGATCGGGCCCGATTACGTCCTTAGCTACCGGCCCAGTCCTTCTGACATGGTTGGATACAGCTTCGGCGAAGACCGAATCCGTCGCGTTCTCACCCGCGATCTCGAAGCGTGCAAAGCCAACAACTGCCACATCGAGATCTCCCTCAAGGATGTTGAGACCGTACAAAACGATCCCACCCGCATCCCCAAATGGGTCGAAATCGCCCGCGAGGTAATCGATGCCGTCTACTGAACCCGGATCGCCGGGCACCCTTCACGAACCCGCCCGAGAACTTCCCGTCAGCCACCAGACCGACGTCGTCGTCTGCGGAGCCGGACCGGCCGGGACCGCCGCCGCCATCTGTGCCTCTCGGCTCGGCCTCAAAACTGTACTGGTCGAGTACTCATCCATCCCCGGCGGCATGCTCACCCACCAGAACTGCTGGCTCAACGACTTCGACAATAAGGGCGGCTTTCCGGGCGAGTTCTACGACTACATCACCGACAGCAAAATCCGCGAAGGTCACTACTACACCCCCTTCCTCGTCCTCCCCTGGCTGGACGAACAGATCG
>JABMPG010000777.1 GCA_013203855.1 bacterium | reverse complement strand
TCGCGGCTCCATACTCGGCCTGCGCCTTCCCCTGTCAACGCTTCCCCACGCCCTCGCGGGTCGTCGAGGCATGACTCGGGGCCGTCGTGGTTTGCTGAACCTTCAACGTGTGAAACTCGCATTCACTGCAACCTGCCGGCTTGAGCCGGCGCTTTCGAAAGGATGCACGAAATGAACTCCCTACCAGATGCAATTGATGTCCCAGAAGGTCCCCGTGACCTGCCCGACGCAGGCCCTGGCGGTCCGGTACCGCCCCCGATGGGCGGAAGCCCGGCGGAGGGAGCCCCAGCGATCTCAATGGTTTCCGACGCGGTGCTGCCCGGCGAAGCCATCCTCATCACAGGCCACGATCTGGAAGGCGCCTCTTTGAGACTCTGGGCTGGCGGGGAATTGCGGGAGATCGAGCCCCTTCAGGCCGACAATCTGCGTCTGCAAGCCGTCGCTCCCAAGGATGTGCCTCACTCGACGTGGCTGCTCTGGCCGGTCAAGGGCCAGCGAGCGGGGGCGCCAATCCGGGTAAATGGCGCCACGCCCTGGTGGTGCTGGCCGGCGCGGCTCCGCCAGGAGGAAACGGCCGAAAGCGCCCCCCTGAAGATCATGGGAAAGAATCTGAAAGTCGGCGATCACACCCCGCATCTCTACCTGGCCGGGCCGAAGGTCAGCGCTTGGTTGAAGGTGACAAAATCGGACCCGCATTGCATCGAGTGTTTGCTGCCCCAGAACTTGTCTCCCGGTCGCTACGTCGTGCGCGTCCACAACGGAAGTGGCGGGAAGTACGGTTGGGGTGAGCCCTTGTCGTTTGAAGTTGCGGAGGGTCCCGTTCTGGCTGAACTGCCCGTCTTCTCCGTGGACGACTATCAGACAGGGACAATGAGCACGGATGACACCGAGGCCGTCAGGCAAGCTGTGAGGTCCGCGGCGGCGGCGGGAGGAGGTATTGTCTCATTCGGCAGTCGGGCCTATCATCTTTCGGAGACTATCGATACTCCCAGCGTTCCACGCGGGATTCACTTCCGAGGTTCCGGGATGGGCTCGCATACCGCCCTGTTGGACAAACGCCCGGTCCGGAACAAAGTAGAGGACGGCACTGTTCTACGATGGGTGGAGGGGAGGTCCTTTCCCGATTCGCTGATGAAGATCACGGCTCGCTATTCGACCGTCAGGGACCTGACGCTGTACAACGGGGCCGGCCAGAATCTCAAAGAGGGGCCCTCCCAGTTGTCCCCGGCGATGGGATTGGCTTCACCGGACAACACTGCGTCGGACACGATGGCGATGGCCGGCGTCTCCCCCGGCAGTGGGATGCAGCAAGTCCTGCGCATCGAGGCCCACGATGTTGTTCTGGAGCGCGTGCGCGTCCTGTTGGAAGACCATCGTCCTTACGACATTCCCCCAGAGAAACGACCCGATGCCAGCCTTCGCTATGGAGCCTGTCACATTCAGGCGCCGGGCGAGGCGAACATTCAGATCTCACACTGTGAATTCCACACCCCCAGCACGGGCATCCTGATAGACGACTACGAGCGGCGCTACACCGACGATGGTTTCCCCGAACCGGGGACGGACTTCATCCGCATCGATCATTGCGTCTTTCGCGGCCACTTCACGGGTTTCTACAAGCCTCCCGCGGATGATGATCGAGCTGGATGGGGGCTGCTCGGTTCCCGGCATAGCGCGATTGCTAACCTCAAAGCGAAGAATGTGATTGTTGAGAACAACGATATGGCCGGGGCGGATCGCACGAATGGCGTGATGATCAATCGAACGATGCTGAACTACAACAGCACGATTCGGAACGTCTATGTGGTTGGAAACAATGCCCATGACATGGGCATTCGATCTCCGGACGGCTCAAAGTACGTCAACCAGGGCGAGCAGATCCTCTTTCACTTCAACTACCCTCACGCCGGTTACTTCGATGTCGAAGACACAGAGAGTCAATCCGTGAGCGTTCGCACCGACCATCCTCGCGGCCAGGGCGCTTTACCCCGGTTACCCATTCCGCATGTGGATCGTTCCGCCAGTCGAGTGCTCGATGAGATCGGGACCCGGCAGCACTGGATCGCCTTTCTCTGCCGAGGCAAGGGAGCGGGACAATACCGCGTCATCACGGGTCAGAGACGCGAGGGCAACTCTGCCATCTTTCAGCTCGAGCGTCCGTGGCGGGTCGTTCCGGATCAGTCCAGCAGCCTGGTCCTGACCGCGGCCATGCGGCAGAACATCGTATGCGCGAACACTGTCGATACCGGCCAGAACGACCCCAAGTCGAACAGCTGTGGAACCATGCTCTGGTTCTGCGCCTTTGAGAATGTGGTCGCCTCCAACGCATACCGCAACCTGAAGTCGGGAGTCCATATCGACTGCTTCTTCCGGGGCCCAACCGGTTGGAATCTGGTTCGAGACAACGTCTGTGAAACGACGGAAGGGGGAAATGGGCTCGGCGGCGAAACGATGCATGGTTACGCATCCAATTATTACCTCTACGACTTCGACCGGAATCCAGCTGTTGTCAAGGATCACCCGGAAGCCTGTTGGCTCTCGGTCGGAAACCAGTATCGGCACAACAAGACCGACGACGCGAATATCGGCCTCACGATCTATGGAAACCGTGTAGACGAGGACAACGCAGCCCGGGCTATTCCGCGTCCCGACACAGGGCAGATGCTCGAACTGGTCGAGAACTGCGAGTTTACTCGCGTTGACACTGGCATTGACCTCAGACCGCCAGCCGCGTGGACCCTCTTCCATGGCAACCGGGTCTCGCTCCGATCGCCGGATGGCGTCCCTTTCGACGATCTGACGCAGGGACAGAACCGATGTCTCACGATTGATTCAGAATGAAAGGAGTGTGCGACCATGGACACAATCGACGTCGGTACTGTTTCTGAGAAGAACCTTTTCCCGGCGAACTGGCGGAACTGCGTCGGGTCCGGTCACATGGGCCTGGCTCTCCGCCAGGAATACCAGGAAGCGCTGGAGACCGTTCAGCGGGAGATCGGTTTCAAGTACATCCGCGGACATGGCCTTCTCAGCGACTCGGTCGGGATCTATCGACAATCCTTCTATAAGCCACCGAAGGAATATGCCGGAAGCCGGCCCGGCCTGAATTTCACTTACCTCGATCTCATCTATGACAGCTTTCTCGAGAAAGGTATTCGTCCGTTCGTGGAGCTGGGATTCATGGCCTCCGAGATGGCCTCGGGCGCACAGACATGCTTCTGGTGGAAGGGGAATGTCACGCCTCCTAAAGAC
>JABMPG010000776.1 GCA_013203855.1 bacterium | reverse complement strand
GGATTCCAGAACAGGGAAAGGCTTCATCATGAAACGTCGAGACTTCCTGGGGGCATTGGGGATCGGGTCGGCCGCGCTGCTGGCCGGGTGTGGTGCGAAGATGCTGGGCGACGCTCACGCTCTGGGGGCCACCCGCAAGCCCAATATCGTCCTGTTTCTCGTGGATGACATGGGCTGGATGGATTGCACGCCCTACGGCTCCAAGTACTACGACACCCCCAACATGCAGCGGGTAGCGGATCAGGGGATGCGCTTCACTAGCGCCTATGCGATGCCGTTGTGCTCCCCCACGAGAGCCTCCATCCTCACCGGCCAATATTCCTCCCGCCACGGCATCACCAGCGCCACCGGTCACATGCCGCCCCAGGAGGAAGGACACAACTTTCTCCCCAAAAAGGCCGGACCGAACAGTCCGCTCGTCATGCCGGAAAGCAAAAACTACCTGGAGCCATCGCAGTACACGCTCGCCGAGGCTTTGCGCGAAGCGGGCTATCGCACGGGGCATTTCGGCAAGTGGCACGTCGGCCTGACCGAGCCCCACTGGCCAAGCCAGCAGGGCTTCGACGTCACCTTCTTCGCTCCCGATCCCGGACCGCCAAGCTCCAACTACTTCTCGCCCTACAACTGCGTGCTGCCGGGCGCGGAACCTCCGGAAAGGCCGGAAGGGGAGAGATTCACCTACGGAACGATCACCGATGGCCCGCCCGGAGAGTACATCGCCGACCGGCTGACCGACGAGTCGCTGAAGTTCATAGCGGAGAACAAAGACCGGCCGTTTTTCCTCAATCTCTGGCACTTCAGCGTCCATGGCCCGTGGGGGCACAAGGAAAGCATCACCGCCGAGATGGCCAAGCGCACCGACCCGACCGGCCGCCAGGACAATCCTGTCATGGCCTCCATGCTCAAGAGCGTCGACGAAAGCCTCGGCCGCGTTCTCGACAAGATCGACGAACTCAATCTCGCCGATGACACCATCATCATTTTCAAGTCCGACAACGGTGGCTTCGCCCGGACTGACCCCCTTGGCGGAGGGCTGGCGAAGCGGGCCGACCTGGCCGATACCGTTGCCAGCTACCACAAATGGGCCGATTCAAAGGCCCCGACGAACAACGAGCCGTTGCGTAGCGGCAAGGGCAGCATCTACGAGGGGGGCATTCGTGTGCCGCTCATCGTGCGCTGGCCAGGCCGGATCGCCCCGGGCACCACGAGCGACGCGGTCGTCGGCTGTATTGATGTATATCCGACCGTGCTCGACCTCATCAGCCTCGCGCCGAACCCGCGACAGAAGATCGATGGCGTGTCCTATGCGCCCGTCCTGCGCGGCACCGGAACATTTTCGCGCGACGCCTACTTCACCTGGTTCCCGGGTCGCGGTGTTTGCGTCCGGCAGGGCGACTGGAAGCTGATCCGGCGCTTCCGGGCCTCCGACGGGGTGGTCGAAAACGAGAACGAACTCTACAACCTCAAGGACGATATCGGCGAGACCACCAACCTCGCCGCCAGGATGCCGGAGAAAGTGAAGGAACTCGACGCGCTTATTGACGGTTTTATAGAGGACACCGGCGCGCTCTATCCAAAACCGAACCCCGCTTACAAGCTGCGTCCCGCTGCAAAGCCTGCCGCAAACGCGCCCGCCGAACCGGTGGCAAACTAGAGGGCGCCCAGAGGAGCAACCGATGCGGGCAGAAACGAGATATTACAGGGCAACGTGGCAGACGGTGACTAGACAGGATTGAAGACGCTGATCTGCGGCTACACCAGCGACAGAATCTCTTCGGCGTTTTTGAACTGGTCGTGGATTTCGATGGAGAGGGCGAAGAGGTCGTCAACGCGGATCTCGAGAAGGTTCAGAGCGCCGGGGTGGAAAATGTAGGCCAGGCCGTCCGAGCCGACGCCGATTCCGAAGCTGATACACAGAATGCTGCCCACATGCACGATGGCGACCAGTTTCTGATTCGTGGTGGCGCGCAGGGGGTCGTTGTAGTAGCGGATCGACTCGACGATTTCGGGAGGCAGGCCCCAGTGGTCGGCCACGACCGCGCCGATCTGGGCGTGGGTGAAGCCAAGGATCTCTCGCTCGGCCTGCACGAAGGGGATCCCGGTTCGCTCGACGAGATCGAGCAGTTTCTGGAACTCCTCGGCGACATAGGCATTGAGGATGATTTTGCCGATGCAGTGCAGCAGCCCGCAGGTAAAGGCCGATCCGGACAGCGAGCGGTCGGCGATCTCGGCCACGCGCTGCGAGCAGATCGCCGTGCCGACGGCGTTGCGCCAGAGCATCCCCTCGTCCAGCCCGTAGCCGTCCTGACGCTTGCGATAGTAGCGCGAGAGATGGCCGGCGAGCACGAAGTTCACCAAGGCATCGGTGCCGATATAAACCATGGCTTCCTGGAGGGACGAGATCTTGCGCGGTAGGCCGTAGAAGGTCGAATTGCACAGGCGCAGCACGTTCATGGTCAGCGCCGGATCGTGTTTGATCACCTCAACGATATCGCGGGGCGCGATATCGGGATCGCGGCACATGTCCAGCAGCCGCAGCACCAGGTCGGGCAGGGGCGGAATTTCCTCGACCCGTTCTTTGAGTTCCTCGATCGAAATCATAGGATACGCACCTCGCCGCCAGGGAGTTTGATCTCAACCTGGCCGCCACCCAGTTCCATCCGCATGTTTTTCCCGCTCACCCCGCCGACCAGTTCAGCCGAGATGAGGAGATTGTTCTTGTAGAAAAGTTTCCGCGCCGCCAGATAGTTCCGCTTGCCGATGTTGAAAAAGTTGGACGAATCCATCACGTTCGCCCCGCCGGCCAGTTTGATCTGAATCCGGCTCCGGTCAGCGCCACGCTGGTACGCCTCGCGAAACAGGAGCGGGATCCCCGAATCGGCGAACATGAAGGGGTTCTCCCGCGCCTTGTTCGGGTTGAGCGACGCCTCGGGCAGCATGTAGTGTATCATTCCCCCCACCTGGCTCACCGGGTCGTAAATCGCCACGGCAATGCACGAACCCAGCGCATAGGTAACCAGTTCATTACCTTTGCCCTGGGCAATCTTCATGTCGGCGATGTCGACCACAGTGTTCGCCATCGGAAAAGAGAAGTCCCTTCGCCTTGAGCCAAGACGATCCGGAAGCGGGGCTTCCCCCGATTCGCTACCTCTTATCTATCGTTTATGGAACAGCAATTCCACATAAAACGTGGGAGAAGCCTCTTCGGTGCGAAAAGGCACGAGTAGACGGGGGAAGGCCTGCTTGGCTCCGCTGAAGAACAGGCGATGGCCGTCGCTGTGGAGAATCACAGGCAGCGAGATCTCAAACAGGTCGATTTGGGTGGACATGCTTCGCTTCAGGGTGCCCGCGATCATGTTGGCCAGCTCCCCCGCCGTGTCCCGCAGAAGGCCGGGGTCGACTTCGCTTCCGTCGTCCCCGGCCATGGCCCGGCTGCACGACGTGATAAACTCGGTTGAGGCGTGGATCGCGAGATATCCTGAGATCTCCCCGCCCAGAGCCACCGTGGCCGACAGGGACATTCCCTCGATCGCCACCGTTTCTCCGACGGGAGGATCGGGGATGGCTTCCTGGAAAGACATGGTCTCGAAGACCTCCTGGGCCGAAGCCGTCAGCAGGTCATAGAATTGGGGCTCCATCGGATGTTCCTCAAATCGATCGGGCGGATAACGTCAGAAGGCGGTCGGATCGGAAAGATCGACCGCATCGGAAAAGACGGGCTGGGGAACCAGTCCGAGAGGCAGCAGCTTTTCGGCGAGTTGCTCGGGAGTGAACGGCTTGTAGACGTAGCCGTTCGCGCCCAGTTCCATGGCCCGACGCACGGTTTCGTCGCTGCCCTCAGTGCTGACTACGATCACGGGCAGGTCGGCTTGTTCGGGCATGGAACGCAGCTGGGCAAGCATCTCCAAGCCGTCCATATTCGGCATGTTGATGTCGCTGATAACCAGTTCGATGGAAGCGGTGCGAATGGAATCGAGGGCCTGAATCCCGTCGGATGCTTCGTGGAATTCCGCTTCGAGGCCAGTCTGTCGGACGATCTTTTTCACCACCTGGCGCACAAGCGCGGAATCGTCTACGATGAGAATCTGAATCGCCACGATAGTCCGCCTCTCTTCTTGCCGTTTGGCAGGGTCCGCCGGCCGGCGCCCGAGGGCTTTGCGAGGCGGGAAAGGCTCCGGCCGACGTTCCCTGTTGCATATATCGGCGGGCGATGTTCTATACTCAAGTCCATGAACTGAATTTTCCGGAAACGACCCCCGACTCAGGCCCATCCGCCGTGGATCCCGCCCCGAATCCCCCCCTCGTTCTCCTTGCCGGCCCCACCGCCACGGGCAAGACCGCCCTGGCCGTCGAACTGGCCGAGCATCTCGATGGCGAGATCATCTCGGCCGACTCCATGCAGGTCTATCGCGGCCTGGCGATCGGAACCGCCCAGCCCGTGCCCGATGAGACACGGAGACGGCCCTATCACATGGTCAACACGATCGCCCCGACCTTTCTCTGGTCAGCGGCCGATTGGCTGCGCGAAACCCGCCGATTGATTGACGAAATCCGGAGCCGGGGCCGCGCGGTCATTGTCGCCGGAGGCACGGGTCTCTACTTCAAAGTTCTGACCGGAGGACTTTTCCAGACCCCCGGCGCGGGACGCTCCCTCGAAATCCGCGCCCGACTCGAAGCGGAGTGGGACGAGGACAACGGGCGGCACCTTCGATGTCGGCTGGCCGAAGTAGACCCCGAGGCCGCCGCCCGCATTCACGAAAACGACAAACTGCGCGTCGTTCGCGCTCTGGAGGTATTCGAATCGACCGGCCGCAGCCTGAGCGATCTCCAGGCCGAGGGACGCCGCGAGTTCAAGCCCCCGCCCGCCTTCCGTTTCGTTCTCAGCGCTTCGCGGGAGGACCTGTATCGACGTATCGATGCCCGGGTGGTGAAAATGGTGGAGGCGGGTTTCCTGGAGGAAGTGCGGGACCTCGTACGACAGGGCGCGACACCGGATTGGCCGGCGATGAAGGCGCTGGGATATCCCCAGATGCTGGATGTCGTCCTCGGCAAGCGCGATCTCGCATCGGCCATCGAGGAAACCCAGAAGATCAGTCGGCGCTATGCCAAGCAACAGATCGTGCTTTACCGCCAGTGGTCCGGCTCGATCTGGTTGTATGCGGAGCGCGGAATTGCGGAAAACGCCCGTATTCTGGAAAAAGTCCTTGAGTTTGGAGCTCCGATTGCATTCTAATCACTATCTGTAATCGAGGCGGACAACATTTC
>JABMPG010000775.1 GCA_013203855.1 bacterium | reverse complement strand
ACTCCGCCGTGGCCCCACAAGGCGTCGCGGGCGGGTACGACGGCGGTATCCGGGTCATCCCCACGACCCTCTCCGCCAACGGGCCGGGCCGGGGACAATTCGGAGCCAACCTCTCCCCGGGAGGCGGGGCGGGATACGGCGGCACCGGCGGCGGAAACTCCTCGGATATTTACGGCTGCGAAGGCGGCCCTTCCTATGGCACCTCCCTGCTTCATGAAATCCAGGGAGGCAGCGGCGGCGCGGGGGGCAACCGCGACCTGTCCTTGGGCACTCCTTACAACACGGGCGGCGGCGCGGGCGGCGGAGCGATCGAAATCTCCGCCCTTGGCACTGTGACGATCGACGCCGGAACCACTATTTCGGTCAACGGCGGAAATGGCGGTGATTACCTGCCGAGTTCCTGCGCCACCGGCGGCGGGGGTAGCGGTGGCTCGATCCTGCTCTCCGGGGACCAGGTCATCAACAACGGCTCCCTTCAGGTTCGCGGAGGGAACGGCGGCAACAACGGCGGAGAATCGGCTGGCGACCGCGGCAGCGGAGGGGGCGCGGGCGGTCGAATCGCCCTCTTTTTCGGTAGTGAACTCATGGCCGGCCAATATGACCTTTCCCCAGGCCAGGGCGGCAGTGGATATGGCACAGACAGCGCCCAGCCCGGGAATCCCGGATCGGAGGGTTCCTATTCCTATTTCGGTGACTTTGCCGACGAACTCGTTCCCCCCAATGATATCCCCGCAGGCCCTCCCGGCGCTCCCGCCGAAGGACTGGGCGGCCTGGACCTCCCCGATATGAACGGAACGGTTTCCCCCACCGGCCCGGCCATCTCCATGATCAGCGAGGTCACCTATCCCGACGAAACCCTCGTCATTACCGGTGAGAACCTCGAGAACGCCGTCCTTCGCATCTGGTCCGAGGGAGAGACCACCCTCGTCCAGCCCCTGCGCACGTATTCCAACCGCATCCAAGCGGTCGTTCCAGCTTCCCTCACCACTTCCACCATGCTGGTCTGGCCCGTTACGAGCGAGGCGTCGGGTGTCCCGATTCGGGTCAACGGCGCGACGGCCTGGTGGGGTTGGCCCGCCCGTTTCATTCGCACGGATTTGCCCGTCACGGGAGCATCGGCTCCCTGGTCGATCTGGCCGGCCTCTCTGCCTGGCTTAGCGACAACAAGCGACGGCGATCCCGATGATCCGACCGTGTTTCGAATCATGGGCAAGAATCTGTGGCTCAAGACCGCGCAGCCCCGTGCCTGGCTCCAGGGCCCGGGCGTTTCCCAATGGATCGAGATCCTCTCGGCCGATCCCTATACCCTCGAGATGCGTCTCCCGGACGGGCTGACTCCGGGAACCTATCAAGTCTGGGCGCATAACGGAACGGGTGGAATCTGGGGGTGGAGCGAACCCGTCCAGTTCACGGTCGTTCAGCACCTCGGTCCCGCGAGCCCGAAAACCTTCGACGTGAACGACTACGGGGCCGTCCCCGATGACGGACAGGACGACATCGCCGCGATCGACGCGGCCATGGCTGATGCCGCCAATGCGGATGGTGGGATCGTCCGATTCGGTCAGGGCGAATACAACATCTCCCGCCGGGTTGAGACCCCTCTCGATGTTCCGGGCGGCGTTCGATTCATCGGTGTCGGGATGGGCGACCACGATCCCGACACGCATGCGATCTCCGGGACTTACACGTTGATCAAGTACATCGAAGGCCAGACATTACCACACGCTCTCTTCCGCTTGGTCACGCCCTACTGCCGGATAGAGGGCATGTCTCTTGTCAACGGGGCCGACAGCCAGAGCAACATCTGGGGATACACCGCCCAGGGACAGATCGTCCTCGCCGTCCTGGAACATGACGCGGTGATCCGAGACACCCGCATCGTGATGGAGGACAGGCGGCCCGACGTTCCCCAGGACGAACGCGCCGACATCGAGTTCCGATACGGCGCCTTCCTGATTGATGCGCCGGGCACCGCCAACATCTGGATTACCGGATACGAGGTCCATTCCCCCGGAACGGGCGTCCAGATTCACGACTATACCCCCGAGTACACCTCGTCGGAGCCGCCCCCGCCCAGCACCAACTATCTGAGGATCGACAACACGATCTTCCGGGGCTATTTCGAGAATTTCTACAAGATCCCTCCGGCGGATGGTAGTGGATGGGGTTATTTCGGCTCCAGGCGCAGTGCCATCGTGAACTACAACGCCAAGTGCTTCATCGTTGAAAACTGCGACTTCCGGGGCGCCGACAAGGCCAACCGCAAGATGTTCAACCGGACCATTCTCACCTACAATACGTCGATCCATAACTGTTACTATGCCCACAACTTCAGTTACGACATGGGCACCCGCCGCGCCCTCGAAACCACAAGGAAAAACAATCAGGGCGAGCAGTACCTCTTCCACTTTCGCTACCCCTATGGCGGGTATTTTGACGTGACCGATGCGGGGGTCGACTTCGTCGCCGTCAACCCCAATGACCCGAGATACGACGGCGTCGTCGAGGATGTGATCCGTCAGGATGACTACACCGGCAGCCGCATCCTGCCCGAAGTGGGCCAGAACGACCACTGGATGGTCTACGTCGCAAAGGGCAAGGGCGTGGGCCAGATTCGCCTGGTGACCGCTGTCGAACGGACCACCAACCGCGCCGAACTCGCCATAGACAAGCCTTGGCGCATCATCCCCGATTCCACGGCGAGCTTCGTCCTGTCACCCTTTTATCGGGAGAACATCGTCTTCGACAACACCGTGGACGCCGGAATCGTGGACACCAACTCCAAGACGGGCGGCACCCAGTTCTGGTTCAACACCTTCAACAACATCGTCGCAGGCAACCGATTCCGGAACCTAAGTTACGGCGTGGTCTTCAACAGTGCCTTTCGCCTTCCCACCGGATGGAACCTGGCGCGGGACAACGAGATCACGAACACGAGCGGCTACTCCGGCGCGGGCAGCTACAGCGCCTCCTGCTATACCGACCACTACTATCTGAACAACTTCGCGACGAATCCTGCCGTGGTAGCCAGTTCCCCCGCGCAGCACTGGTACGAAGTAGGCAACATCTTCCGCTCGAACGTGTGCAATGACGCCACCAGGGCTGGCATTGTCCACGGCTATGATGGGGGGAATCTCGGCCGGATGGACCAGGTCACGCCTCAACCGGACGCGGGTCTGATGATGCACGTGGTCGAGAACAACGTCTTCACCGACATGGACAACGGGCTGATGGTGAACCCGCCGGCGACCTGGCCTCTGTTCCGCCATAACTCCATCGACGCCACCCCCCCGGTTTACGACCCGAGCGGAGGCAACACCGAAGGCCTGCTGCTGATCGAGTAGGCTCGCGGGATGTTTCTCACAATCCGGAGAGTGACGGCTGTCTCAAGAGGGGGAGAGAATGTTTCTGCCCAGAAGCATAGTTGCTGGTATCCTCAGCCTGTCGTTCCTTTCCGGAGGAGTCCTTGCCATGTCTGAATTGCCACGGCCGTTCGATGTTCCCGAGGCGCCCGGAAATGCTCCCGCCGCGAATCTGGGCGGGCACGGCCTGCCGGAAATGCGTGGAAAACCCTCCTCTGACGCTCCGGCCATCGCCATGATCACCGAATCGGCCCTGCCGGACGAGACGCTCGTTGTCACGGGCGAGAACCTGGACGGGGCGAAACTCCTGATCTGGACGGACGGAGCGAACGATCTGCGGAAGGTGGAGCCTCTGCGGACCTTCCAGAATCGGATGCAGACCGTCGTTCCGGCCGGTCTGCCGCCCGCGACCATGCTGGTCTGACCGCTGAAGGGCGATCTGGCTGGCGCGCCAATCCGCGTCATGGGCAAGAACCTGCGGGTCGGCGATGCCCGCCCCGTCTCTATCTCCAGGGCGAACACATGGCGGAATGGCTGAACGTTTCCGCCGCCGAACCCTATCACCTCGAAGGCATTCCTCCCAAAAACCTCCGCCCCGGCTCCTATCAGATCTGGGGCCACAACGGCACGGGCGGCCCATGGGGCTGGAGCGAGCCGGTCTCCCTTGAGGTGATCGAAGGCCCCGATAAGCAAAACCTGAAGACATTCCGGGTCGATGACTACGCCGCGGTCCCCAACGATGGTCTCGACGACGCGGACGCCATTGAGAAAGCCGTTCGAGCAGCCGCCCAGGCCGGAGGAGGAATCGTGCTTTTCTCCGAGGGAACCTATCACCTCAGCCGCCACATCGACACACCAGCCGACGCTCCCGGAGGCATCCGATTCGTCGGCGCCGGCATGGGCGATCAAACTGGAAGACTCACGAGATATCGGGCCGTGCGACCGTCCTGCGGTTCGTCGAGGACCAGCCCATACCCCCGGCGCTCCTCCGGCTCCTCGCGCCCAACAGCCGGGTCGAGAAAATGACCCTCATCAACGGCGCGGACCAGATCCGCAATCCCTGGAAGATTCAGGGCGCAGGCCAGATCATTCTCGGCCTTCACGCGCCCCACACGAAGGTTCTCGACAGCTGTCTTATCCTCCTCGACAGACGCCCCGACCTGCCCCAGCAGGAACGCCAGGACATCCAACTGCGCTACGGCGCCCTCCTCCTCGACTGCAAGGGCCCGGCTCACATCGAGATCCTCAGGTCCGAGGTCCATTCCCCCGCCTCCTGCATCCAGATTCAAGACTACACGCCCGGGAACGCGGAAGAGGACGCCTCGTCCCCGAGCACCGACTACGTGCGAATCGCCGACTGCAAACTGCGGGGGTATTTCGAGGGGTACTACAAGATCCCGAGCGAAAGCAAAGCGTGGGGACTCATGGGCTCCCGGCACAGCGCCGTCGTCAACCACAATGCCAAGAACCTCATCGTCGAACGATGTGACATCGGCGGGGCGGACCGGCCCAACCGCAAGATGATCAACCGAACCCTCCTCAACTTCAACACCTCCATCCGCCACGTCTACGTCGCTCACAACAACAGCCACGACATGGGCATCCGCTCGCCCGAGGAGGGATATCACGTCAACCAGGGCGAGTCGATTCTCTTTCACTACAAGTATCCGAGTGGCGGCTTCTTCGACGTCAAAGACGCCACACCCCAGTCCGTGTCGGTCAAACCCGATGACGAACGGTACGCCGGCGAAATGAAGAAGTCGGAGTGGACCGTGGACCGCGCCGGAAGCCGCGTCCTGCCCCAAATCGGAGAAAGCGACCACTGGATTGTCTTTGTCGCCTCTGGCCGCGGCGTGGGCCAATACCGCGTAGTCACGGGTGTGGAGCGGGCCCCCAACCGGGCTGAATTCCAGCTGAACAAGCCCTGGCGCGTCATACCCGATTCGACCAGCCAGATGGTCCTTCTGGTGGTGTGATTCATCCTGTTAGGGGATTATCCAGGGCGAGTCTTGCTCGTCCGACTTTCTCGATGATCTCATCTGCGGT
>JABMPG010000774.1 GCA_013203855.1 bacterium | reverse complement strand
GCCAAGTATCGTGGCCTTGTCGGGGGCTTGGGAGTCGACCTCGATGCGAACGGTATGCTCGGCGTCGGTCAGGTCCATGTCGATCCAAAGAGGTTTGATGCGATAGCGATAGGAGAAGAGGTCGAAGGTGGTACCGATGATCGGTTCGCCGCCGTCGATGGTGGTCTTGGCCTGGCCGAGGTCGGAGCCCTTGACCGAGAATAGGCCGACGCCGCGGCCTTTGAATTGGATCTCGAGATAGTCACCCGGGTTCGGGCCTCTCCACATAGGGTTCGCGAAGGGGGCATAGTGCATGAAGTCCAGCCCGAAGTTCTCCGCGGTCACGGGCACGTTCTGCCAGCCCTCGCTATGCGCGACCTGGCTGACGGGGACGCGGGTGGCGTCTTCCCAGTTGTTCGGGTCCAGGGGTTTTCCGAGAGCGTGGGGCTTCGGCGCGTTCTCCTGCAGCAGCATCTCTTCGACGCTGCGGGCAACCGCGTCGCGATAGAGCTGATGGCCGGTTTCGGTGTAGGGATGGACGCCGTCGCCACTGAAGGAGGGGATGCCTTCGGTGGTCAGGGGGCCCTTCATGATCATTTCGCCGTTCTTGATCATTTCAACCGCGACGAGGCCCATGTGGATGGTGGGGATCTCGTAGTGATCGGCGACACCTTCCATGATGCTGGCCGAGGGGGGGAAGAGACCGTTCTCCAGATTGGCAAGATGACCGGAGCTGAATGTGTAGACGAAGCAGAGATCGGTGGAGGGGCTGCGCTTCCAGGTCTTGCGGACGATGCCTTCCATGGCAGGTCGGCTGCGGGCGCCGCTGCCGTCGTTTACGGCGAACTCGACGAAGAGGAGGTCTGGGCTGTGGTCCAGCACGTCCTGTTCGACGCGGAAAGCGCCGAGGTCCGAGCCGGTGCCGGGAATGGCGGCGTCTATCTCCTCAACCTTTGCCTCGGGGAAGCGTTCGCGAAACCACGCGAGTGTGAGGGGCCGCCAACCGTTGGCGTCGGTGATACTCCCGCCGAGGTAGGCCACTCGGACGGTCTCACCCTTCTGGATTTTGGACAGGAAGTTGGGCAGTCCGCCCCGCGTCCGGCACTCTTTCGCCTTGACGAGATTGACACTGTCCGAATCGGCTGCTCGTGCTGATTTCAGCCCGGCCAGACTCACGGCCGCGAAAACGGCCAGAATAACCAGAATGACAAGAAGACGCATCGTTGTTTCCTCCACACAGAGAATCAGGGCCGCCCGAGTGGCGAACGGCCCTTTCTTTATGACAGGTTTCCAAGGATTTCGGAAGGGGAAACCTATCCGACCACGCGGTACCACTTTCCGTCATGCTGGAAGATCACCTTCGGGCCAAGAGCCAGATAAGGACCAATCTCGGGCACCTTCTTCAGAAGATTGAAGTAGGCGGCCGAACCGTAGGTGATCTCCTTGGTCTTCGTGTCTTCGCCGGGATAGAGCGTGTCGATCCAGATATCATCCACGAGCCGGAACTGACGGTCGCCTACTCGCTTGACTTCCGCGGCAGCGGGTTGCAGCCGATCCACTTCCTTCATGCGCCGCGTTTCTTGAGCCATTGCCACGGCCGAGGGGCCGGCATTCTCGAGACCCGCCTTTTCCGAGTCTCGGGCATAGAGGTGGCCCCCGCCGTAGGAAAGCCTATCCGATGCCGGAGCTCCCGCCCGGGGAGCCGACCAGAGATTCACGGAGGGAACGTCCGCAATCCGTTGCGTTTCATCTTCCACGACGAGCAGGGACGTGTAGGGCGTGGCGATGGCGTATTGCTTTCCGAGACGAGTGACCTCCTGGACCAGTTCGGGTTCCTCGCCGTTCTTGCGGATTTCGTCCACGAGGTAGCCCACGTGGCGGATGGCCCACAGGCGCGGGAGAAAATCGGCCGACTCGGACTCTTCGGGGAAATTCACTTCATAGCGATAGGTTCTCTCTTTGTCCGCCGCCTTGCCTTTCAGGACGAGTGTCTTTCTGCCGGTCCCCTCGTACCGACCGATCAGGGAGAGCTGGCATCCGGCGAAGAGATCGGGCAGATCACGGGGATAGACCTGGCGGGTTTTCAGGCCGTCGAAATCGAGAGCCAGGTCCGTCAGGACGGGGTCGGAGACCTTCTGGAAGAAGTGGGAAACCTTCACCTCGATGTCTTCGTTCGGGGTCACGTACTCGGAGACGCCGCCGTTCTTCTCAGAGAGCCGGTCGAGGAGAATGGTGTTAACTTCGTTGCCCACGCCGAAGCAGAAAAGGCGGGCGCGGTTGGCGTTGGCCTTCGCCGCGTCGGCGACGATCCGCTCGGGGTCGCGCTCGCCGATGGTGGGCTGGCCATCGGTGAGGAAGATCACGAGATGAGGCCGGTCCGGATCGGGCTGGGCGTCGAGGGCCTTCATCAGGGCTCCATGGATGGCCGTGCCGCCCGTGGCGGTGAAGTTTTGGACGAATTCCTTTGCCGAGGCGCGGTTCTTTTCGTTCACCGGGGCTAGTCTCTCACGGAAGGCCTCGGTATCGGTACTGAAGCGGATGACGTTGAAGCGGTCTTCGGGCCGAAGCGTGTTCAGGCAGAATTCGAGGGCGCGGCGTGCCTGCTCGATCTTCTCGCCGCTCATCGAGCCGGAGGTATCGAAGACGAAGGTGACGTTCTTCGGGATGCTTTTCGTGTCGCGGGAGATCTGACCGGGGGAGAGAAGGAGGAGGAAGTAACCGGGCTCTCCGACTTCACGACGATAGGTCAGCAAGCCGGCGCCGACTTCCTTTGTCGAGGTGGTCCAGTAGATTTTCAGGTTTTCGCTGGGGCGGTGGTTTTCGGCTTCAAAGGAGAAGCGGACGGTGCGGTCGTCGGGCCGGACGAATTCGATGTCGTGAGTCGGCGAATAGACTGAGGCGATGGCGGCGTCGGCGTCAATGCGGCCGGAGAGGATCATGCTGCCGATTGGCCCTCCCTTGTCGGCACCTGCCAGGGGGAAGGCATACTCGGTCAGTCCAAAATCGCGGCGCAGGATCTGGCTGTATTCGAAACGCACTCGGCGCGTCTGGCGGGGCTCGATGGGGAAGATGCGCAGGCGGACGAGATCGCGCCCGACGTACTCGAGCAGGGCGGGGTCGCGCATGCGACGGACGATATCCTCGTAGATCTGGCGGGCCTTGGAGGCCTCGAGTACCTCGCATTTGATCGGCTTTCCGTCGATGTACAGGCTCAGGTCGCGCACTGCGGCCCCCGAGGGCAGGGGAAACAGATAGGTGCCTTCGAGTCGCCGGTTGTTGGGATTGCGAAAGGTCTGATCCACCCGGGTCCGTGCTGTCTGGCCCGCGATCTCGACCTGGAGTTCCAGGCTGGTGGTCTGGGCGGGCAGGATGGCAACGGGCCGGGGCGGGGGCGTCGTCTCCGGCGACGGGGGGACGATGTCTATGCGCGCTCCCGGCTCGTGGAGATACAGGATGCCCTGCGCTCGAGTCGGCGCGGCCAAGAAGACGAGGACGACCCCGGTTAAGAGAATAAGCGGAAGATGGCGGATCATGGTTTCTTTTCCTCCCTTCGGATAGGCCACGTGGGCCTTTCCCGATCAGACACCGAGGAAGGAAAAAGGTTCCGTCAATCTTCAGGTTCTGCCAGTTCGGCCAGAGACTCTCAACTCGAACTCAAGACACATTACGATAGAGTGATTCTCGAAAATCGGTGCGGGATGGGGTGCGTCGCCTCCTCACCATTTCTCCTGGCGCACCCGCGATTCGTCGTAGCGGTCGTAGACGGGCTTCTTCTCGGCGGGGTAGCCTAAGGCGACGAGGGCGAAGGGGACGATGTTCTCGGGGACGCCGGTCACCTCCCGCAGGCCGTTGATGCGCTCTTCGACCGGATAGACCCCGAGCCAGACGGCGCCCAGGTTTTTGTGCTGCGCGGCGATGAGAAGATTCTCGGTGGCGGCGGAGCAGTCCTGCACCCAGCACCCCGTGTGCTTCTCTTTCTCGGGATCGCCGCATACGAGAATCGCCGCGGCGGCTCCGGGAAGCATGTTGGCATAGGGATGAAACTGGGGGATTTTTCGCAGGGTGTCCCGGTCGCGGATCACGATAAAATGCCAGGGGCGCTCGTTTCCGGCCGAGGGGGCGCACATGGCCGCTTCGAGGAGGTCGCGGATCACGCGATCGTGGATGGGCTGGTCGGTGTACTTGCGGATGCTGCGGCGGTTCAGAATGGCTTCCATGGGGGCCTCCGAAGAAAGAATGAGATCATGTTCAAGCGTAAACCGGGCACCCATTCGTTGCAAGTTCATTTGACGGCGTTGCCTGGAGGGCAGGGGGGATGGTTGGCGCAGGATCGGCGTGGCGCCGGTCCTACACGCGGGAATGGAGTTCGGTGTTCAGGGTTTGAGGTTATGGGGGCGGGGGAACGTCTGGATGTGGGATGAGTTGGAAGTTTGGGTTTTCGAGTTTGGCGTTGGGGGTTGGGGCTTTTGGGTGGCAGAGTCTGGCTTCGAGGAGGGTTTCGAG
>JABMPG010000009.1 GCA_013203855.1 bacterium | reverse complement strand
GTGAAATGAATTCCTGCGCGCGATCACCGCCGGTCGAATTTCCCTTTCGGCCCGGTTGTTGTCAAAAGGAACAGCCGGGGCGTCGAGAAACGTGAAGAGCGAGTCGCGGAATCTGATGAGCCGTTTGCGAAACTTCGCCAATGGTCTCGTAGGTGGCCTTGCCCTTCGCAAGCGCAGCCAGATGCAGCAAGGCCTCCGTATATCTATAGATTCAGCAGTCTGCATAACAGCCCTGAACGGGCGGCAGTAAACTTTCTCCACATCGACTGACTCAGTGGCCCAGAATAACGGGAAGACGGGCGTCGGGACGCCGGACGTAGTGAGGCTGAAGTTCGAAGGGCGTGTGAGGTCCGGATTCTTTCAGATGGTGGACGGCCAGATCGGCGATACGTAGAGCAAGGCCCGCGCCCTCGTCTTGGGGAGCGAAGCGGGCTTGTGCGCCGAGGTTTTCCTCGAGAAGAGTGCGGTAGCGGTCCGCGCCGTCTCCGACCAACCAGAGGGGCCGATCCCCCATTTCGCGATTCCCGAGGAGACGTTCCGCGAGCCGTTCGGGGCGGACAACGATGTCGGGACCGAGGCGTCGGAGCGCGCGGTTGTTTTCGACGGAGAAGAGGGCGGCGTAGACTTCGCCGCGTCGCGCGTCGGTGACGGCGGCGACAAAGTGTTCTTCCTGGTCGCCTCGATCGAGGGCCATGGGGGCCACGGCGTCGAGGGTCGGCACGCCGATAAGGCTGGGGGCGCGATCGGGCCCGCAGGCCCAGACCAGCGTTTTCGCGATGGCAAGCCCGACACGCACCCCGGTGAAGAGGCCGGGACCGGTCGACACGGCCACAAGATCCAGATCTCGGGGCCCGCAACCATGGGCCAGGAGAAGATCGTTCGCCGCGGCGAGAACCTCCCGGCTGGCGGCGCGGGATTCGAAGGGCCCGGCCGTCTCGCGCGAATCGCCGTTTATAAAGGCGACGCCGCCGGAGTAGGTTGCGGTTTCAAGAGAAAGGATACGCATCGGCAATGGGTTTCGAGTTTTTGAGTCTGGCGTGGGGGCTTGGTTCGCTTGCCCCAGGAGCAACATGGTACAGGTCGGCGAGAGATATTACTATCTTCTTCCTGAGCGTGCTCAGAAAAATGGATTGTGTCGGCTTTCAACGGCGATGGTGCTGGCCGGGCCGTGCCCGGGGAAGATAAGCGTATCGGGCGGGAGTGTAAATATCTTGTCGCGGATGCCGTTCAGTTCCTGGTTCCGCGCTGTCTCGCCGTGGGTGCCGCCCACCGATCCGGCAAAGAGAGCGTCGCCGCAGAAAACGACGGACACCGATGGCGCGGGGCCTTCCTCCCCTCTGGTGAAATGCCAGGCGGTGCTGTCGCCGGTATGCCCGGGGATAAACAGGGCCCGGATGCTCAGGTTGCCGAGTTCCAGCACCTGGTCGTCCGCGATCTGCCGGGACGGAACGCCCCCCGAACGACTCGCTGCCGCCAGGACTTCGCACTCCGGGAAGGCTCGGAGATACTCGGGAAGGGCGTCGGTGTGGTCGAAATGGTCATGGGTCACGAGAAGGTATCTGACAGAGAGGTCGTTTTCACGAACGGCGCGGGCGAGATCCGCCGAGAAGCCGCCGGCGTCGATAATGGCGGCCTGGCGGGTCTGGCGACAGGAGGCAAGGTAGACGTTGGTCTCGTTGACCTCGACGATAAGAAAATGGTCGATCAGCATGATATCAATCTCCGCGGCGGCAAGCAACGTGTCACAGCCGCCCTAATCTCAAGACCCAAAACTCACCCCCGCGTGGCTCGCTCGAAATTGGCGCTGCCCCGGGCTGTTTCGAGTTTCGCGCCGCGCAGGTTGGCGGCTCGAAAAATGGCGCGCTGAATGTTGGCTTCGGACAGGTCGGCGCCGGAGAAATCGGCGGCGCCGGGACGGGAGTAGTAGAAATCGCACTCTCGGAACGACGCGTTGCGGGCCGAGGTCCCGACGAAGTTGGCCCGCCGAAAATCCGCGCCGTCGCAGACCGCTTCGTCAAGAACCGCAGCTCCCAAAAGGGCCAGGCCGCACTGAGCACCGCGAAGGTTGGCCCCCTTGAAGTTCGCCCCTGGAGCCACGACCCGGGTCAAGTGGGCGGCCTCGAGATCAGCGCCTTCCAGATCGGCCCCGGCCAGGTTGGCCTCCTCGAGTTTGGCCATGGGCAGGGCCATCCCTTTGAGGTTGGCATTTTCGAGGTTCGCCCCCTGGAGGGATTCGCCCGACCGGACGCGCCTGTGGATTTCCTCGCGCCAGGCCGAAGTATCCTCCAGATGCCTGGCGCATGTTTCCGCGGCGAAGAGCGCGGCCTTCCCGCAGTGAATATGTGTGCAGACCTTGGAATTGGACAGATAGTACATCGTTCCGTTCTCGCCAATCATCCATTCTCTGTAGTGTGCTCGTTCGTTTCCCCGTTGTCGGGGCAGCCTGAAGGTTGGGCTACGAACTGCCTGGTCCATCGGAGCCGCTAGCGCAGACGACCGACGATCTGATCGAGTGCCTTGCTTAGATTGGCCAGCATGGTCATGTCAATGTAATAGTATTGCATATTCGGTCCCTCAATCAAAGCCTGTTTCCGCTCTTCAGCGCTTCGTCCGATCAGGGGCAGGTGGAGAACGCCCAGTTCCTCGCCCTCATCGTCGTAGACGTGGATGGACGCGAGAGGGGATTTCAGCCCGGATTCTTCCAAGAGTTCGTCGGAGATACTGGTCCGCCTCTCCGCGTACTCCAGACCGCGCAGAATGTCGAGGAAGAGCCCGACCGTGTGCCCCGGGACCATCTTGGCGGGATTGAAATTTACCTGGCCGCGCCAGACCGGCGGATCGCCTATCTCGTCGCGAACGAGGCTCAGCGTGGTCGGCGGATCGCGGTGAGACACAAGAAGAATCGTGTCCACAGCCTCGGGATCGAATTCCAGAACGGACCGGTCGTAGAACCAGGACGCGCGGCGAATGAGGGCGTTGAGCATGTCGTTGGACAGGGCGACCGAGAAGATGCGGTTGGAAGGCGGCGTTTCGATCCGGCGGGCATAGAACTCCAGAACCTTCCCCGGAACCGGCCCGCCGAGTTCAAAGCCTTCGCTCTGTTCGTTTTCGCTGGTGAGATGAACCCGGATCATCGGCTCCCCGAGTCCGACTGCCAGCGTGTCGGTGGCGGACGGGTCGGGCGTGTAGGTCTCGACCTGCTGGCTGAGGCAAATGACGAGGTACTCGAAAATCCGATTCTCGCTCAGTTCGCGGCCGGGCAGTCCGGCCAGACTCCAGCGATCATCGCCGACCCGCTGGAGAGACACCTTTTCCTGCTGCGATCCGATCCGCCATTCGTAATCAATGGCGCGGACATCGCGGGGTGCCAGGGAGAGCAGGAATCGATCATAGTAGTCGGAAATCGGTTTGGTGAAGGTCTCCACGGTCGCGGGAGTCGCCTTGTACAGAAGCGGACGGCCCGCGACTCGGGCAATGTATGTGGAGGGCGTTCCTGTCGTGATCGATTCACCGCTTCGAACGGCTTCGAACTGAACCAGAACCTCTTCCTGCCGGTCGGGAACACGAATCTGAACAAGCAGCGCGGGGGACGTGATCAGATCTGCGTCCTCCGCGAGAGGCTCCATTGCCTGCAGCGACTGCAAGAGATCGCGGACCTGGTTGCCATCCGCCCGCAGCGCCTGACGGGGCCAGTCGGGGGTTTGTACCTGCCAGTTGCCCGAAACGTCGCGGGCGAAAAGAACGTCCCTCCCCGGTCGGGTCACCTGGAAAGCGGGTGTTTCGAGGACATCAAAGGTGAAAACTCGTTTGTCCCGGAAGTCCAGCAGAGCGCGGTCGAGGGCCTGGCGCACGTCCCACTGGGTAACATGAACGTAACCCGGTCGGTCCGGTTGAAGGAGATAGCCCTCTCCCTGGACAGGCGTTTCGTTTCCAAGGCTCAGTTCCACGGCCTCGCCCGTCTCGGGCTCGACCCGGACTCGCAGTGCTTTGTTCTCCAGTCCATAGTTGGCGAGATCGTCAGCCTGGACCGGAAATCCGCCGAACTTGCGGGCCTTGGCGAGCGCGGGAAGGATGCCTTCCTCGATCACGCGCTGATCGGCCGGTTCCTGCACGGGAGCGGTCAACCACCACTGGCCCTCCCGTTTTTCAAAGGCCATCGTCGCGCCGTCCGGCCTCCGGATTTCGATCCGGAGGACTTCCCCGGCGGGAAACGGCAGGACCAGGGTCTCAAGAACCTCGGCGGTCTGACGTTCCACTCGGGCCCGATAGTCGCAATAATAAACTACGGCCAGGATGATGAACGTGACCAGGAGGATCGAAATAGTGCGGACTTTCATCGTCTCCTCCTTCGGACAGTGGTGTAGGCCAGGCCGCCGAAAAAGATGGCGAAGGGCACGAGGACCACCGAAAAGATCGAGATGAGATTGCGCTGTTGGGGACTCAGAACGAGAGGCGTGGTTTCAACGACGCGGGGCGGGATATCCACGATGCCGCTCTGGCCGCTCAGCCAGCTCATGGCGAGATAGCCGAGCTCGGCCTGCACATTGCCGAGATGAGAATTGGTGATGAAATCGGAGTCGCCCAAAACCACGATCCGGAAGGAACGCGCGGCCTCGCCGGAACCGAACGTGCCCTCGACGGCCTGTCCCATCGGCAGACGGCGCAGCTCGGCTGGTCCGGGCTGGCTCAAGCGCCCCGAGCGGGCGACCTGAATGTACTGGGCCGGGGTCATCTGCCAACTCTTCACGCTGGACCAGATAAGATCCCCGACACGAAGGCCCTGCGGAACCGGATCGGTCGCGCGAATCGGACAGGCCAGCGACAGGGGAAGCCCTTCCCCTCGGCCTTCAAGCCCGCAGGTTACGGGATGGAGCGGGTTGAACTTGGTCGCGATAGGAACGAAGTAGTTCTGGCTGACGTCATAGCTGCCCGCGTCGACCACGATCGTGGGAAGGGCATCGATGCCGAACTCCCGGAGGAATCCCCGCAGACGCGGCTGCCCCAAAGCCTCCGTGCCGGGCGGGTCGAGGAGGACAAACAGCCCCTTGCCGCTTCTGAGGAAATCCCGCATCGCCCGGATCTCAATCTCGAGATAGTCCTTGAGCGGACCGACAATGGCAAGTGCGTCGGCGTCCTCGGGAATCAGAAGATCGGTTTTCAGGTCGAGGAGCCGAACCTCCATGCCGGTCTGGTGGAGGACCTTGGCGAAATTGAAGAACGAGCGCGTGTCTTTCTCCTCGCCCATCAGACTCTCGGGCGTCTTCTCTCCGTGTCCCGTCACGAAATAGATCCGCGCGGTCCGGTCGCGGATCACGTTGAGAAGATTGTTGACGATGTTCCGCTCGAGTTCGCGCTCAAGCCGTTCCATGTCGGCGTCGGGATCGATCTCGAAGGCCAGCTCGCGCTCGCCGCTTCGGACGACGATCCGGTTGAGGGCTTCCCGCCCCGGTTTTGCGTCCTCGGTGCGCGCCTGACGATACGGATTGGTGACGCGGCTGGTGACCCGGTCGCTCAGGGCGGCGTATCGCTGCAGGTAGCTGCTATAGGGCTCGTTGACGGCCGTCATGGCCTCGATTTCGACGTTTCGGCTGAGGTTTTTCAGGATCTTGCGGGTCTCCGGCGCCAGGCTGTAGCGCGAACTTTGCGTCAGGTCCCACCTGACGGGATGGGCGACGACAAGCAGGTACACCAGCCCCAAGTTGCCGATCATCAGGGCCGACAGGATGGACAGGTTGAGGTAAAAGCGCAGGCTGCCAGGCTCCACCTTGAGGAACATGGCCAGGAACAGAACGAAGCCCCCCACGATCAGGCCCAGAGACAGTTCGTCCATCTGCTGACGCTGCACGCTGAGAACCACCGCGATCACGAGAAGCGCCGCGCCAAGAAAGGGAAGGGATTTGAGGATGCGTCCGAAAAGGCGAACCATGCTTCTCTCTCACACCCGCCAGCGTCGCGCGTCGAGGACCTGGCCCGTCAGGAACAGGAAAAAGACCGCGAAGAGCAGGAAATAGGCCACATCAGGCAGGGCCACGATGCCCTTCGTGAAGGGGTCGGAATGATGATAGATCGACAGGGCAGCGGCCACCCGGCCCGGCGCCCCCGACTTAAACAGAAAGTGCGCCATCTGAAAAATGAGCAGTCCCACAAAGGACAGCACGGCGGCCGAAATCTGGCTGTCGGTAAGGGACGACGCGAAAAGCCCGAAGGCGGAATAAGCCGCGATAATCAGAAACAGCCCCAGATAGCAGGTCAGAACCACCGGCGCCTCGGGCGCGCTGTAGATCGCCAGAATCGCGGGATATACCGTGCACACCAGCAGAATGGCCAGCCCCACTGTCAGGACCGCAAGGTATTTCCCGACCAGAATTTCAAGATCGCTCAGGGGCGTGGTGACGAGGAGTTCGAAGGACCCGCTGCGTTTTTCCTCGGCCAGCAGGCGCATCGTGAGAATCGGGATGACAAGGAGCATGAGGAAGTTGAGGGCAGAGAACAGCTGCCCTACCACGCGCAGGGTCACGTTCAGCGCCACCTCGGTCTCCGGCAGCGGCGTTCCCTGGGCTACCTTACGGGAAGTCTCGACAAAATCGCCGACGATCAGGAGGAAGAATGCTCCGGAAAGAATGAAGAAGAACCCGAGAGCCACATAGGTGCCGGGCGACTGAATGTACTGCATCAGTTCCCGCCGATAGACGGGGAGAAAACCCCAAAGGCGGCGGGAGAGGCTGCGCTCAGCCACGGGCCGTCTCCTTGTCCTCGGTGATCAGGTGCACGAAGATGTCCTCCAGGCTCATGCCCTTCGAGCGCATTTCAACCAAGTCGAAACCCGCATCGACTATGGCCCGCGCCAGCTCCGGCCGCAGATCCCGGTCCCCCTTCGCCTCAACGGTGTACTCGTGGACCGGCAGCAGACTCCCCGGAACGCTGTCGGGCAAAACCGGGGCGGCACCGGGTTGCGGCAGTGGGGCACAGCTGATGCCATCCACCGCTGGGAGGGCGATCAGGGCCTCTTCCACTGACTGGCGTGGCCCCCGCACCGTGAGAAGAACCGTGTTGGCCCGCCGGGTCTCCGCGTGAATATTCTCGGGTGTGCCGCTGGCGATGACGCGGCCCCGGTCGATGATGATGACGCGCGAACAGGTCAGGCTGACCTCGGGAAGAATATGCGTGCTCAGGATGACGGTCCGCCGTTCGGCCATACCCCGGATCAGAGACCGCACCTCGCGGATCTGTCGCGGGTCAAGACCCACCGTCGGCTCGTCCAGAATCAGGACTTGAGGATCGCCCACGATAGCCTGGGCGAGTCCCGCTCGCTGGCGATAGCCCTTGGACAAGTTCATGAGAAGGCGGTGCGCCACGTCCAGTAACCCGCATTCCTCCAGGGCCTGGTCCACCGCCGAACGCAGCCCGCTTCCCCGCATTCCCTTGGTCTCGGCGAAGAATCGGATAAAGCCCCGCACTGTCATTTCGCCGTAGACCGGCGCGTTCTCGGGCAGATAGCCGAGAAGCCCGCGCACCCGCCGGGAATCCTTGCTCACGTCGAAGCCCGCGATGGTGGCTCGGCCCGCGGTGGCGGGCGTATAGCCGGTCAGGACCTTCATCGTGGTCGATTTTCCCGCGCCGTTCGGCCCGAGAAACCCCAGAATTTCCCCCTTCGAGACGGAAAAAGAGATCCCATCCACCGCAACGGTGTCGCCATAGACCTTGGAGAGGTTTTCGACTTCGATCATAGAAAGCGCATCGGGCGGACGGAATCAGGCAGCCCTTGAGCCGCCCCGTCCCCCGCATGCCCATGCAACGTATCTTTCAGGAGGAATGTTCTCAAGGGGAAAGTGAGAGGGGGCGCATCTCAGTTCCTTGCAGGGCCGATCATGCCAGCGTGGGGAAAAAGGAGATGCCAGCGCCCGCTACGCCAGAATGTTTCGAGAGCGAAGAGGGCCTCGTCACCATCTGTGCTCCAGTACTGGCCGGGGCGTTTGAAGCGGCATTGGTACTGACGGCAGGTGGACTCCATGGCGCCGGAGCCGATCGGTTCGCCCGCCTCCGCGCCCGTTTCGTAGTCCAATCGGTCGCGATGGGATTCGAAGTAAGCGGCTTCGCGGCTCACCGGTTTGCGGTGCTTGCGGCTGACGGTTTTTTTCAGGTCCTCCAATGTCCGTAGGACTTTCTGCTCCTGGCCGTGGCGCAACTGGTGAAGGAGCGGTTCCACCCACGCCTTGGCTTCCGACGTGCCCGAGCCGTAGATTTCGTTGGCCACCGCCCACAGGTGCTGGCTGGCGTGGTAGAAGTCCAAGCGCTTCTCCGCCCAAGGGAAGCGATCCTCGGCGATCTTCCAGATCCATGCCGCGCCGTCGGCCACCACCAGAATGTGCTCAGCCACCAGCATGCCTTGCCGCACCGCCTCGCCGAACACTTGGTCGGCCAGCGCGTCCACGCCGCGCCGCGTCATCACGTAGCCGCGCGACAAGATCATTTTGCGGCCTGACTGGGTCTCGGCGCGCTCGCCCAGCCGAAACACCGTCGCCCCGTAGGCCCAATGCCAGCGGCCTGGCGTCTCGCCGCGCCTGACCAGTTCCTCTGTCTGGCCCCATCCGTCGCGCTCGCGGATGTTCCACGCGTCGATCTCGATCACCAGCGTGAACGGCGCCGTTCCCAACTCCTCGCGAATCTCTGCCGTCACCTCCCAGCGCCCTCGGGTGTCCAGCGCGCGCGCGTCCAACTCCTCGCGCAGATCCTCGGCCCGCTGACCCTGGCGGCGCGCCTCGCGGTCCATCGTCGCGGGCGATATCTCCAGACCGGTCAGACGCTTCACCACCGCGTGCGCGTCCGCCACGGGCATCTTCGAAACCGTCAGCGCCGCCGCTTCCTGAACCGTGGGAGAGGCGGTCGCCTTTCCCGACAAGCCCAGCACAATGTCCGCCGGAAAGAACCACTGCTTGCACTCCCGGCAATACCCGTAGGCCCGCACAATCCGAATCGGCCCAAACCGCGACTCCACCGTCCGCTCGTGCCCCTCGCTCACCCGCGAAAGCGCCCCCCCGCAAACCGGGCAGACCGGACGGCAGTTGTCCGCCGCCAACTGACAGGACTTCTCCAACACTTGGCGCTGAAACTCGCATCCCTTGCGCGCGATCTCCTCCTCCAACTCCCCCATCCCCGGCTCAGAGCAGGAAGAAAGCGCATAGGCGCTGTTCACCACCGACTTCACACAGGGCACCAGATCCTCACACCACGACTCGCGCTCGACCTCAAAAGAGACAGCGTCCACAGCAACAGGAGAAGAGCAACAGGACATGGAACCTGACCTCCGTCTCTGGAATGGACCCACCCCCCTCTTCTATACTCCAACCAATCGCTGAAGGCTGCAAGGAACTGAGATGCGCCCTCGCACCACAATGATAGTGTTCCCTTTCGTGCATACTGGAAATGTCCCTTGATAGAATGGAAGGCTACTTCTTGTGAAAGGAGCGGCCGTGAATCGGGCGGCTTCCCGACTCTTGCGGCTGTGGTCCGAGGGGCATTACGGGCCGTTTGCCAAAGGTGAAATATCCATTCTGCATCAACCTGTGGCTGTTTGCCGTTCGCCCAGGAACTCCTCAAAGTCTAGATGGCGGTTTTCGGCAGTCGCCTTCGCTTCAGGAGCTTGAGGGCGATGCCGGGGTTTGCATTGATTCGAATCTGCTTTTGCGGCGCGCTGGGACCGGCAATGTGCTCCAGGATTCCCACGCCCAAACTGCGTAG
>JABMPG010000773.1 GCA_013203855.1 bacterium | reverse complement strand
CTATTACATCCACCAGGTCAACCTTATGCGCCACCTTCTCGGCGAAGACTATCGCGTCGCCTGGGCGGATCCCCGAGGCGTTCTCCTCATCGGCGAAAGCGACAGCGGCATTCCCTGCGAGATCGAAATGTCTCCCTATCGCACGACCGTCGACTGGCAGGAGTCGGCTCTGGTATGCTTCGAGGAAGGCTGGGTCCGCTTTGATCTTCCCGCGCCCCTCGCCGCCTTTCGCCCCGGAAGGGTCGAGGTTTTCAAGGACCCGGGTAACGGCGCCGCCCCCGAAACCCGAGTTCCCCAGCTCCCCTGGCTGAACGCGATGCGATCTCAGGCCATGAACTTTCTCGCGGTGGTCCGGGGAGACGGGAAGCCCCCCTGCGAGGCGGAGGAAGCCTTGAAAGACCTCGCTATCGCGGGGGAGTACATTCGGATGGTCCGAGGATCGTGACGATTGAATCGACCAATCTGAAGGCAGTGCTCTAAACAGTTCAGAGTTCAGCCTTCAGGCTGAACAAGACACGTTGGAATCCGGTTTCATTTTCGCATTCCAGAAGGTAACCCCAGGAGAAACCCTATGCCCCTCAAATTCTGCAAACACTTCATCAGCCACGACCCTTACGAATCCGCCGCATTCATCGACGTCAACGGCGACGGCATCCTCGACATCGTCACCGGCGCCTTCTGGTACGAAGGCCCTGATTTCCGCCAGAAACACTTCATCGGACCCGTTCGCGCCGAGGGTGAATACTACGACGACTTCTCTACGATCGCTCTCGACATCAACGGAAACGGCCGTCCCGACACCATCACCGGCGGGTGGTGGGGAAACACGATTCGCTGGCGCGAAAATCCCGGCGACCCCGACAAGACCTGGCCCGAACACATCATCGCCGAGACCGGCAACGTCGAATCGACCCGCGCCTGGGACATCGACGGCGACGGCCGGATCGAGATCGTCCCCAACACGCCCAACAGCCCCCTCGTCGTCTACAAACTCATCGTCGACGACCAAGGCAAGGGAACCGGCCAGTTCCGCGCCATCCAGATCTCCGACCAGAAACAGGGCCATGGCCTGGGCTGCGGTGACATCGCCGGGAACGGCCGCATGGACCTTGTTCTCAATAGCGGCTGGTTCGAGGCCCCCGAAAAGCCCTGGGAACAGGAATGGCTCTGGCATCCCGAGCTGTCGCTCTCGAAACTCGCCAGCGTCCCGATTCTTGTGGCGGACGTCAACGGCGACGGCCTGAACGACCTCATCGTCGGCGGGGGACACGAATACGGGTTGAACTGGTGGGAGCAGGTCATGGAAAATGGGAACCGGTCCTGGCGGCGTCACGCCATCGATCCCTTCAATTCCCAGTATCACGATTTGTGGTGGATCGACATTGACGGCGACGGCGAATGTGAGATCGTCACCGGCAAACGCTGGCGGGCCCACTGCGGGAACGATCCCGGCTCCCGCGACGACTACGGCATTTATTACTTCAAGTGGAACGGCGAAGGTTTCAGCAAGCAGATCGTCTGCTATGGCCCCGCCGGCGAAACCAAGGGCCTCGGGATCTTCTTCGACATGGCCGACCTCACCGGAAACGGACTCCCCGACATCGTGGCTCCCGGCAAGGACGGCCTCTGCGTCTTCTATAACGAAGGACTGGAGTAAACTTTTCCTCACGGAAGGACCACCACATCATGGCACGCATCGCAATGCTCGGAGCCGGAAGCCTCGTCTTCTGCAAGACCCTCATGAACGACTTCCTCTCGACACCCGCCCTTGAGGGAAGCGAATACCGCCTTATGGCGCCCACCCACCGTCGTCTCGACAGCGTCCACGACTTCGTCCAGCGCATGGTCCGCGACAACGGCGCGAAGGCGACCATCACGAAAACGACCGACCGCCGCGAAGCGCTCCGGGATGCGGACTACGTCGTCGTTATGATCCAGGTTGGCGGACTCGACGCATATGGAATCGACTATGAGGTCCCGATGAAGTATGGCGTGGACCAGTGTATCGGTGACACCATGGGGCCGGGCGGTGCCTTCCGCGCCGCGCGCCATATCCCCGCCCTCATGGACATCGTCGCCGACATGCGCGAGCTCTGCCCCAGGGCACTTCTCCTCAACTACGCCAACCCCATGGCCGTGTGCTGCTGGGCGCTCGGAACCGCCCCCGGCCTGCAATTCGTCGGGCTGTGCCACGGCGTACAGACCACCATGGACCTCATCGCGTCCTACACCGACTGCCACAAAGACGAGATTGACTTTCTCGCCGCCGGCATCAACCACATGGCCTGGTTCCTCAAACTCGAAAAAGACGGCAAGGACCTCTACCCCCTCCTGAAGAAAAACTTCGAGAAGCCCGAGTACTACGCCAACGAAAAAGTCCGCGGCGAGGTCATGCGCCACTTTGGCTACTTCATGACCGAAAGCACGGGCCATCTCTCCGAATACCTCCCCTACTTTCGCAAAGACCAGAAAGCGCTCGATCTTTACTGCGACGAACCGGCCTTCGGAGGCGAAACGGGAGCCTATTACCGCTTCAGCGTCGAACTCGCGAAGAAGTTCGCCAAGGTCGATCCGCTCACGATCGAGACCACCGACCTCCTGCCCCGTAGCGCGGAGTACGCCTCCCACATCATCGAAGGTCACCTCACTGGCGCGCCCTTCCGCCTCAACGGAAACGTCCGCAACGACGGCTACATTACGAATTTGCCGGGCGGCTGCTGCGTTGAGGTTCCCTGCTTCGTGGACCGGCTCGGAATCCATCCCACGCACGTCGGCGATCTCCCGCCCCAATGCGCCGCGCTGAACATGACCAACGTCAATGTCCAGGGCCTCGCAGCCCAGGCCTGCCTCACCGGCGATCCGGAACTCCTTGTCCAGGCCGTCGCCCTCGACCCGCTGACCGCCGCCGTCCTGACTCTCCAGGAAATCCGCGAAATGACCCACGAAATGCTGGAAGCGCAACGGCAATGGCTCCCGCAGTTCAAAGGCCGCTCCGTGCGCATGACACGGGCCATCCCCGTGCCCAAAGGTATCGAACGAGTCGAAGTCCCCGTGGACCCGGCCCTCGCCATCGCCAACCGCTTCGGGAAACTCGCCGAGGCGTGAGTTGAAAGAGTGTTCCAGATCCCATCGAAGTCTGGTCCTACAACCAGACTGGGTCACCCCAGGCGCCATTTTGGGGCGGCTGAAGCAGTGCTTCCTATGTCCTCTTGAGGTAGATCGGCATTGGGCGACCCCATCCGGGGTCGAAAGGAAGTGACGCCCTTTTCCGTAGGCTTGCGCCTACGGCTATTCACGGGTTTCCCCTTGCGGGGAAATCTCGCGCGTCGGGGGCAGTTGATTCGAGGCAGGCCTCTCTCTGCGCCCGCGCGTCCCAGCGTGAGAATTCATCACGCTGGCGATGAACCCGCCACCTGAGGGTTTTCAGATTTGCGGGTGATACTCGTCCGCTCCATCGCGCCTGTTTTCCTTGCCACCGGCCCGATTGTGGCGGATAAACAAACCCGGGATGTATCAGGAACAAACAGCGGTGAAGAAAGAAATCGCCCGGCAGGACGGCGCGGGGGGTGAGGTGAAGGAAATCTGAGATTTGGCGACAGGCACAGGAAGACACAATGCCTGACGCCGCAAACAAAAAACCGGAGAAGCGGACCTTCCGCCTCTCCGGTTTTTCTGTTCTCACCAAGCGCCAGCGCCCGCTGCTACCCTATTGGGTGATGGCTGCTGGTTACTGTTCTTACACCAGGCCCTGGTCGAGCATGGCGTTGCCGACCTTGCGGAAGCCTGCGATGTTCGCCCCCGCCACATAGTTGCCGGCCATGCCGAATTCCTCGGCGGCCTCGTAGGCGGATTTGTGGATCGACTGCATGATGCCCTTGAGACGATTGTCCACTTCCTCGCGGGTCCAGTTCATCATCATGGCGTTCTGGCTCATCTCTAGACCCGACACTGCCACGCCGCCGGCGTTGGCCGCTTTGCCGGGACCATAGAGCACCTTGCTCTCCTGGAAAACCCGCACGCCGTCCGGATCGGTCGGCATGTTCGCGCCTTCGGAGACGACCTTGCAGCCGTTCTTGACGAGGGTCTTGGCATCCTGGCCCGTGATCTCGTTCTGGGTCGCGCTCGGGAAGGCGCAATCGCACTTCACATCCCAGGGCCGCGCCCCTTCCTTATAGGTCGAGCCGGCGAACTTCTCCGCGTATTCTTTGATCCGGCCGCGACGCATGTTCTTCAGTTCCATGACGAACTGAAGTTTCTCGGCGTCGATGCCCGCCGGATCGTAAATCGTGCCGTTCGAGTCGGAAACCGTGACGGCCTTGGCGCCGAGTTGGTTGAGCTTCTCGATCGTGTACTGGGCCACGTTGCCCGAACCGGAAACCGTGCAGACCTTGCCATCGAGGGACTCGTTCCGAGCCTTCAGCATCTCTTCGGCAAAGTACACCGCGCCGTAGCCCGTCGCCTCGGGCCGGATCAGCGAGCCGCCCCAGTTCAGGCCTTTGCCTGTCAGAACGCCCGTGAACTCGCCACGGATCCGCTTGTACTGGCCGTACATGAAGCCGATCTCGCGGCCGCCCACGCCGATGTCACCGGCCGGAACGTCGGTCTGGGGCCCTATGTACTTGCAGAGTTCCGTCCTGAACGATTGGCAGAACTTCATCACTTCATTGTCCGACTTTCCCTTGGGGTCGACGTCCGCG
>JABMPG010000772.1 GCA_013203855.1 bacterium | reverse complement strand
TGGGCGGCGAGGGTCTTGTTGTGGGACAGGACGAGGGCGGGCCGGTTCAGTTCGGCGATGACATGAGCCATCGTAAACGTCTTACCCGAACCAGTGACCCCCATCAAGGTCTGGCGGGCACGATCTTCTGTGTCAAAACCCTCCACAACCTGCCGGATGGCCCGGGGTTGATCGCCACTAGGCTTGAAGTCCGAAACAATCTGAAACCGGTCCGACATAGCCTCGGCTATTCTTTCCCAGGGTTCTGGATTTCCCGGGCCAGGATCATCAGGTCGCGGAACTGATCGACGCTCAGACGGCGAACGGGCTGATCGATCTCGATGAGGAAGATGATCTCCTTGAGCGTGGGCTTCAGGATGTCCCAGATCTCCTTGGCGTTCACGAAACTCTTGAGAGAAGGGGTGATCTCCGGGCAGTCCAGAATTGCCTGGCGCATGGCCTCGGAACTCTTGGCGCCCTTGGCGCCGTTGCTGGCCACTTCAAGCTGCTTGCGCAGTCCTTCGATATCCAAGGGAGCAGTTTCGCGGACCAGGTTCTGCATCCGGACAGGCAGTTTCTCCCGCACCCAGAGCAGGATCGCCTCCTTTTCGGGAATGTCCATGTCCGCAGCCATCTTCTGCCAGAGTTTGAGGGAAGGAATGACGAAACCCTTTTCGAATTTGAACACGGCCGGCCCCGAAATGCCGTACCGATTGGCCAGATCGGCCTGCGTCAGTTTGCTACGCTTTCGAAAATCCATAATTCGCGACCCTACGACAGTGGTCGGCTCAGTGTACTTGGCCATGACGGGCCTCCTGGTACGGAGTGATTAGTTACACCCGACTGACGAATCCTTCCCGGTCACCTCCCGGAACATATTCGGGAATGATTCTCGATCTCATTCTCTGACTGAAATGAAAAGACTGTCAAGACTTTTCTCCATTAATCGTTTAAACCTTTCTCCCACCCGCGATCGACACCCCTGCCCGGAAGGCCCGCAAAAGCGACACCAGGGGCAAGCGGGACGGTGCGACCGCTCGAACCTCCCGATAGAGACATCCCGGAGTCGATCTTCTCCCTCAAACCGGAATGTCGCTTCCTCTTTGCATATCGGGCCGGAACCGGGCATAGTAAACTGGATGTGGTATCTTCCGAAAGGGAACTCTGCAACTGTACCGATATGGCTCGCCGACTGCTCCTCATCGAAGACGACCCGATATTCCTCAAGCGATTGCAGGCCAACCTGCGCGCGGCCGGGTTTCGCGTAGAGATTGCAGCGGACGGCCGCTCCGCCCTCGAAAAACTCAAGACCGCCTGGTTCGATCTGGTCGTCACCGATATCCGCCTTCCCGGTGTGGACGGTTTGGAGATTCTGGGCCGGATCAAGAGTGGACAAGAGGGGCTCGATCCTGCATTGCCCGTCGTGGTTCTAACATCGGTCCGAGATGTGGACACAGCGGTCAGGGCAATGCGGAACGGCGCGGCGGACTATCTGACCAAAGAAGCGGAGAAACAAGAGATCGTCATGCGTCTGGAGCGGGTTCTCGAGCAGAGCGCCCTGGCGAACGAGAACCGCTATTTACGCGCTCAGATCGAGCAGCATTCGGAATTTCGCAAGATGATCGGCGAGAGCGCCGCTCTTCGGGCCATCAAGGACGAGATAGCGGATCTGGCCGGCCAGGACGTTCCGGTCCTTCTGACGGGAGAGACGGGAGTGGGCAAAGAACTCGTCGCGCGGGCCCTCCACCGGACGGGTCCGAACTCGGCGGGTCCCTTCGTGGACGTCAACTGCGGGGCGTTGCCCGATGAAAATCTGTTGCTTTCAGAGTTGTTCGGCCACGAACGGGGCGCGTTTACCGGCGCCGTCAGCCTCAAACGCGGCAAGTTTGAACTGGCGGAGGGTGGCACCCTGTTTCTCGACGAAATCGGAGATATGCCACTCGAGGCCCAGTCGCGAATTCTTAAGACCATCGAGGGCCTCCAGGTGACTCGTCTCGGAGGCAGCCGGCCGATCGAAGCGCGATGTCGCCTCCTTTTCGCCACCAACAAGAACCTCGAACAAGAGGTGGAGAAGGGGCATTTTCGCCAGGACCTGTTCTACCGCATCAATCTGTTGCCCATCACCATTCCGCCCCTGCGCGAGCGCCGGGATGATATCCCCCTTCTCGCCCGTTTTTTCCTGGAGCAATTCCGAGAGAAATACCGAAAACCGCTTCGCGGCTTCGATGAGGACGCACTGACGATCCTGCGCGCTTACAACTGGCCGGGCAACGTGCGCGAACTGCGCAATGTGATGGAGCGCCTGATTTTTAGATCCAAGGCGGAGACGATCACAGCGGAAGACCTCAAGCGCTGCGGGGTGAGCCTGGTTCCCGATCAGCCTCTGCCCGTGGCGATTCCAGAGGGCGGTCTCTCACTCGATGAAATGGAACGACGGCTCGTCATCGAGGCGCTCGAGAGAACCGACTGGAGCCAGAAAAAGGCGGCCGCGCTTCTCGGAATCTCGGTGGATCGCATGAGCAACCGCGTGAAGAAATATGGGCTGACCCATTCCTCATGGAGGATATATAGATAGGAGCCAGCAGAACATCAATCTGTCATCCGTTAGCCGCAAACCGTAAACTCCAAGCGCCCGGCTCCTGACTACTGTCTACTCATTCATGCACTGGATTCTTGCCGGCACACACAGTCTCGATAGCGTTCTTCGCGTAAGCAACTACTATGTCGCCCGGGGGCTGGCCGCCCGCAGGGAGAAAACCCTTTACCTTCCCGCGCCGGTGAGCCCTTATCATTACCTTTTGCGCCGCAGTGACGAGCGGTTCCGGGAACGCCGTCCGTACCACGACGACAAACCCGTCGTATTTGAAGACTATCTACAGCAGTACACACCCATGACTATGCTGCCGGTGCTGAACCGGTTTCCTTTCAATAGACGCTGGAGCCTGGAGCGGTCGTTGTCCTGGACCTTTCCCTCCCTTCAGCGCGTGGTCAGCGAATGGGCGGGATGGTCGCCAGACGTGCTTGTCGTCAGCAACCCGCAGTACGCATGCCTCGACCAGCTGGTCCATCCCCGCCGCCTGATTTACCGGTGCGTGGATGATATCTCCGGGTTTCAAGACATTCCTCGGTCCCTGATAGACGGCGAACGCCGGCTTCTTGAGAGGTGCGACCTCGTGACGGCCCCGGGCGAGCGCCAAGCGGAAGTATTGCGCGAGCGCGGCGCGAAAGACGTCCGCGTGATCCCCCACGGCGTAGAGGTCGAACGTTTCCAGGGCGAGTTCGATGAGCCCGACGACCTGCTGACCATTCCGCGCCCGAGGATCGTCTACGTGGGTTCCATCAACGAGCGATTCAATCGCGAGTGGCTGAGGCATGCCGCGCGGGAATACCCCCACTATAGCTTCGTCATGATCGGGCCGGTCGAGTTCGGAAACTCTTCTCTGCCCGAACTCCCGAATGTGTTTCCCATCGGTCCCCGATCCCCCGAGACGATTCCCGCCTATCTGCGGCATTGCGACGCGGCGATCATCCCCTTTCGTTTGTCCCAACTGGTTCAGGCGACCTGTCCGATCAAGTTATACGAATATCTCGCGGCGGGACTGCACGTCGTGGCGACCCGGTGGAAAGATCTGGAGGATCGAGATGCTCCGATCGATCTGGCCGAGGATGCCGAAAGTTTCGCCGCCGCTCTGGATCATCTGAAGAACACTCCAAAAGAGAGGATCCGCCGCACTGAATTCGCGCGATCTTGCAGTTGGGAACGCTCAAACGAGGCATTCTTCCAGGCGGTGAGCGACGTGGACCAGCAACAGTCGCCAACGGCCCTGCGCGCGTTTTCCAAGAGCGGCAGGCGACCCTCCCATATTGAGAGGAAAACACAATGAGTATATCGCGCAGGCAATTTCTCGCCGTTTCGGCAGCAGGGGTCGCGTCCCTTCCCGCGCTCGGAAACATCTGGGCACAGGAGGAGGGAAAGCGGAACCAGCCAAATATTCTCTTCCTCGTGACGGACGATCAGCGATTCGATGCGCTGGCGTGCGCGGGAAATTCTGCCATCCGGACACCTCACATCGACAAGTTGGCCAAGACGGGAGTGGTCTTCACCAACACTATCTGCCAAGGCACAGCCTGCGTCCCGTCCCGCGCCTCCATGCTTACCGCCAGCTATCCCCACAACAACGGCGTCTACAGCAACCAATGCGCGGCGATGCATCCCACCCAGTGGACCTTTCCCCGGGCCCTTCAGGAGACCGGCTACTACACGGCCATCTTCGGCAAAAGCCATTTTCAGGTCCTTGA
>JABMPG010000771.1 GCA_013203855.1 bacterium | reverse complement strand
TTCTCAATCAGGTGCGCAAGGAAAACATCGACGTCGAGGTCATGCTCCTCAACGGCGCGACTCTGAAGGGCTCGGTGCGCGGTTTCGACAATTTCACCGTTACCCTCCAGATCGAGAACATGCAGCACCTGATCTACAAGCATGCCATCGCCCAGATCATCTCCCCCCGCCCTGCCCGTGCGCCCCAGCCCGAAGGGCATCCCGGTGCCGGTCACCCCGGCGGTGGCGGCCATCCCAAGCGTTCGCCCCGGCCCCAGAGATCCCAGCGCAAGCCCGAAGAGAAACCCGAAGCCAAGTTCAACGCCCTCGATCTCTCACAAATCAAACTCCCCCAAGACCCCAAACCGGTCGAAAAATCTGCTGAACCGACTAAGCCTGAACCGAAACCTTCAGAGCCGAAACCCGAAGTGACACCCGCCGAGCCGACACCCGAGGAGCAGCAGTAGCGGATCCGTTGGCGACCGCGCCACGAACATTTTCCAACGGTGTTTCGAGATGGTCCCGCAGTATCTCACCAACCCTTTGAGCACAAAACACTACGGCAGCATCTCACGTCGGATCAGGCGCAATGCCTCGCGCGGAGAATCTTCGAAGGGCGTGGCGGGCCACAAGATCGCCCGGGTTTCCCATCCCGGCCCGCGGATAAGACTCCCGTAAAACCGGAGGAAATCCGCCGATGAGACCAGAAGGCTTTCTCCGGCGCGAACCTGCTCCAGCACGATCCGGGGCGGCATGCCCGGCGGATACAGGCGGACCCCGCTGCCCGCGAAACCCTCCTCCAGAACTCGCCTCGGATCGCTTTTGACGTGGAAATAGTAGAGTTCGAAAACATAGGGCAGCAGCGGGCCCGTCGCCACGTGGCGGACGCCCCGATCTCCCGATACCGGATCGACGCCCCGGAATGCCTCCCCGATGCCGTACTCGAAATGGGGCGCCGACCAGACCGGGTATATCCAGAAGAGAACGAAAACCATCGCGGCGGCGTTAAGCCCCCACAACCCCGCAATCCCGATCCGCCCAAGAGTCCCAAAGCGTCTCCCCGCCCAGCCCACGGCCGCCACCGCCCCGATCGCGGCCAGGATCTGGGGCGCGGGAACCGCGTGCAGGGTCCGCAGAGCGTGGGGGATTCCTTCGCGGGTCAGCGCCGCGCTCACGGGCGCGAGCAGGAACCAGCCCAGCAGCAGAAGATCGGCCCGGCTCCGCCGCTTCAAGCCCAGCCAGATTCCCGCGAGCAGGAAAACCGCCTCGACGTGGAGCATCACCCCGAAGCCGGGCAGACTGTGGCGTGGGTTCGCGTCGCCGGTCAGGAAAAGAAACAGCGGCGAGAAGTGGCGGAGATAGTTTGTGAGAAAAACCAGGGCCTTCCGCCAGAACGGAGCGTCCAACCCGAAAACCGATACTGCCTGAAACCGGCCCATGCCCTCTCCCCCGCCCAGGAACATGACCGCGAGGGTCGGGGCGATTCCGAGGATCAGCAGCAGGGCGGCCCCCGCCGCGGCCTTGGGCCGGGCGGCGAGATCCTTGCGCCAGAGGAAGGCGGTCCAAAGCCCGAGGAGGATGAGAAAGGGCCTCGCTCCGGCGTAGGCGTAGAAGCCTAGCGCGAAAAGCAGCGCGGCCCCGGCGAGACGCGCGAATCTCCCCCGATCCCGGCTCCAGCCCGCCAGTGACAGATAGCCTCCCGTCAGCAAGAGAGGCACGAAAATTCCCTGAAGCGCCCACCGGGAAAAGACCAGGTGCCAAGGGGAAAAGGCGAGGAGCAGCCCCGTCCAGAGGGCTACGTCGTCTCGTCCCGACATCTTTCTGGCCAGGAATAAGGCGAGAAGAATCGTGAAAAACCCAGATATAGCCGCCGGAAGTCGGACCGTCCAGCCGTTCAGCCCCCACGCCGCGACGAAGGGCAGCGCCGCGTACTGATAGATCATCGAAGTCGTGGAACCCCAGACATTCGAGAACACCGGCCAGCGGCGGGATCGGGGAGCATAGACGGGTTGGCCCAACCGGTCCAGGGGCTGGAGCGCCCCGGCGGGCGGCGTGAAGTCGAACACCCTCCCGACCGTCCACAGCGACCAGGCCGAGAAACCCTTCTCGGCCTCGTCATGGAAGATACCGGCCGGATTCGACCCCAGAAAGGCAACCCGTAATGCCAGAGCGATTCCAAAAACGATCAGGATTTTGGGATGGACGTGTTTCAGGGGGGGCTTCTCCCGGGGACACCGGCATTTCGCCCGCAGATGCTCTCGGCTTTGCGGGCACAGTAAAGGGTTTACACCGAACGCAGGGCAATCCGCAATGCGAGATCCAATTTCACATCTGTTTTTGGAGCGCTCAACAAAAATGCCGTCTCGATCTTAAAAAGGAAGATGTGGCACGGTCGCCCCGCAGCACAGCCTCCTCGCACGCCCCGATCCGCGAATCCAGGCCCCTATCCCTCAAACCGAAACGGTACAATTCCAAACTCACACCCATCCTGTTCTTGAAAATCCCACCCGCCCGTGTCATCATTTCCGCGGTCGGATTGACCCCGGCCGAACATCCTGCACGGGAGAGAATCATGTCCATTCCCGAAGTCTTCGAAAACGTCCCCCATCGCCGGTACAACCCCCTCCTTGACGAGTGGGTCTTGGTCGCGCCCCATCGCGCCAAGCGCCCCTGGAGCGGCAGAATCGAGAAAACACTAGACGAGGAACGGCCGAAATACGATCCCGGCTGCTACCTCTGCCCCCGCAACACGCGCAGCTCTGGACATGCCAATCCGGACTATCAGACCACTTTTGTTTTCGAGAACGACTTTCCCTCTCTCCTGCACGAAAACCTGGGCGAGCCCAGCGTCCATGAGGCGTGCAACGGCCTGATTCGCGGTGTCGAGGAACGGGGCATCTGCCGCGTCATCTGTTTCTCGCCGCGCCACGATCTCACGTTGGCCGAGATGGACCTGAGCGCCATCGGCCTCATCGTCGATCTCTGGCACGAACAGTACGTCGATCTCGGATCGAAGGACTTCATCTCCCACGTTCTCATTTTCGAGAACAAAGGCGCCCTCATGGGATGCTCCAACCCCCATCCCCACGGCCAGATCTGGGCCAACGAGTCCATTCCGTCCCTTCCCGCAAGCAAAATCGACGCCCAGGTCCGCTATTTCAAGGCCCACAATTCGCCGCTCCTGATGGATTACCTCGACTGGGAGAAGCAACAGGGCGAGCGGACCATTTACGAGAACGAAGCCTTTATCAGCCTCGTGCCCTTCTGGGCGGTGTGGCCCTTCGAAACCATGATTCTCCCCAAGCGCCACGTGACGAATATTACCGATCTCGACGATGCCGAAAAAGCGGCCTGGGCCGAGATCCTCAAGGATCTTGCCATCCGCTACGACAACGTCTTCCAGTCGTCTTTCCCCTATTCGATGGGCATCAACCAACTGCCTACCGACGGCCAGGCCTGGGCCGGCCTCACCCTCCATCAGGCCTTCTTCCCGCCGCTGCTGCGGAGCGCCTCAATCAAAAAATTCCAGGTCGGCTACGAAATGAGCGCCGAACCCCAGCGCGACATCACCCCCGAGCAGGCCGTGAACCGCCTTCGCGAGTGCGGGGGGAAGCACTACAAAGAAGAGTCCTGAGTTTCAGTGTCTGCTGTTTGGGGTTTCAACTTCAACCTGTGTGAAAGAGCCATCTATGGATATTGTCACGACGTATCAGGAAGTATTCAAAGCCCGGCCCGCCATCGCCGTCCGCGCCCCCGGGCGGACTAATCTGATCGGCGAACATATTGACTACAGCGGCGGACACGTCCTCCCCTTCGCCATCGAACGCTCCATCTGCATCGCCGCCACCCCGCGGGCCGACAACCACTATCGCCTTCACTCGGTCCAGTTCAACGAGTGCTACGAAGGCAGCCTGCCTCACCGGCGCACCAATGACTTCTTCTGGACCAACTATGTCTTCGGCGTCATTCACGAGTTCCGCAAACTCGGCCACGACGTGCCTGGTCTCGACGCCGTGATCGACGGCGATATCCCTCGCGGTTCCGGTCTTTCCAGCAGCGCCGCCTTTGAGGTTGCCACTGCATGGGCCCTCCAGCATCTCCTTGGCACGAACCTTTCCCGCATGGAAATCGCCGTGCTCGGCCAGCGCGCCGAGAACAATTTCGTCGGCGTGAACTGTGGCATCATGGATCAGGCCATCTCCGCGGGTGGACAGGCCGACCACGCTCTTCTCCTGGACTGCAACACGCTCGAGTTCGAGCAGATCCCCCTCGATCTGAGGGGCGAGGCCGCCCTGATCGTCGCCCACAGCGGCGTACACCGTGGCCTTTCCGCCTCCGCCTATAATCAGCGCCGGGGCAAGTGCGAAGCGGCCGTTGAAATTATCCGGAAGGAAACAGGCAAGAACCTGGCCGGTTTGTGCGAGGCGACGCTCGAAGATCTGGACGCCTCCAGACTGGCCATGGACCCCGAAATGATCAAGCGCGCCCGCCACGCCATCGCCGAAG
>JABMPG010000770.1 GCA_013203855.1 bacterium | reverse complement strand
TCATGATCTTCCTGTTCATCATACCCAGCATCCCCGCCAGTTTCGGGAACTTCTTTCTCCCCCTCATGATCGGCGCACGAGACGTCGCCTTCCCCCGGCTCAATCTCCTATCCTGGTACTGCTATATCGTCGGAGCGGTGCTGGCCGTGACGGCCCTCTTCACCGGAGGCGGCCCGCCCGACACGGGATGGACCTTCTACGCGCCCTACAGCACGCAGACCGGCACGAACGTAGGCCTGGCGGTTTTCGCCGCATTCGTCATCGGCATGTCCTCGATCCTGACCGGGATCAACTTCGTGGTGACCATCCATCGGCTCCGCGCGCCCGGCATGACCGCCTTCCGGATGCCGCTTTTCGTCTGGTCCCTGTATGCCACTTCCTGGGTGCAGATCATCGCCACGCCCATCGTCGGCATCACCTTGCTCCTGATCATATTCGACCGCCTTTTCGGTGTCGGACTCTTCGATCCGACCAAGGGTGGCGACCCCCTCCTCTATCAGCACCTGTTCTGGATCTACTCCCATCCGGCCGTGTACATCATGATTCTTCCCGCCCTCGGGGTGGTGTCGGAAATTATCCCGACCTTTTCCCAGAAACGCATTTTCGGGTATCGATTCATCGCCTTTTCCAGCATCGCCATCGCCGCTCTAGGTTCTCTGGTGTGGGGCCATCACATGTTCACTACCGGCATCAGCGATTTCTCCCGGATCACCTTCTCGGTCCTGACCTTCTTCGTCGCCATCCCGAGCGCGATAAAAGTCTTCAACTGGGTTTCCACCCTCTACGGCGGCTCCATCGACCTGCGGCCGCCTCTGCTATTCTGCATCTATTTCATCTTCCTTTTCATGATTGGCGGACTGACGGGAATGCTGCTGGCCTCTCTGGGGCCGAACCTGCACACCCATGACACCTACTTTGTCGTCGGTCACTTCCACTACGTCATGTTCGGCGGCGCCGTCATGGTGTTCTTCGCCTCCCTGCACTACTGGTTCCCGAAGATGTTCGGTCGCATGTACAACGAGAAGATCGCCCACGTCGCCGCTACGATCATTTTCATCGGGTTCAACATCCTCTACTTCTCCATGTTGGTGGTGGGTTACATGGGCATGCCCCGCCGCTACTACGATTACCTGCCCCGTTTCCACCTTCTGAACTTCATCGCCACGGTCGGCTCCTGGATTCTGATTTTCGGCATCCTGCTGATGTTCTACAATCTCGCCCGGGCCCTGTTCTACGGCAAACCCGCGCCGGCCAATCCCTGGCACGGCGCCACGCTGGAGTGGAAGACGCCCTCTCCCCCTCCCACGGAGAACTTCGAGGAGATTCCGGTGGTCAACCATCAGCCTTACGACTATGAAGCGCTGCGGAGCGCTAGGGAAGACGACACACAGGGAAAGGGCCTCGCCTGATGGTCGAACCCGCCCCCGCCAGACAGATCGCCAAGGACTCCATTCCGCATCACGATGAACATAGCGACCCCGTGGGAGCGAAGATGGGAATGTGGCTCTTTCTCTTCACGGAGATCGTCCTGTTCGGCGGAATGTTCCTGCTCTATACGATGTACCTGACGCGCTACCGCAACAGTTTCATCCAATGCTCGGAGGAACTGAGCCTTCCGAGCGGAGTAGCCAACACGATTCTCCTTCTGACGAGCAGCCTGACGGTGGCCATGTCCATCACCGCCTTGCGCCGAAACCGCCGCCGGGCTTCGATGCTTCTCCTGGCCGGCACGCTGGTCTGCGCCGTGGGCTTCTTTGTCATCAAGTACTTCGAATGGGCCCACAAATTTCACCTCGGAATCTATCCGAACTCCCCGCAACTCATCCAGCTAGGCTTCGGCACAACGATGTACTATGGACTTTACTTCGTCATGACAGGCCTGCATGCGCTTCACGTGTTGATCGGGGTCGCGGTGCTCGCCGTCATGCTTGTCATGGTCTATCGCGGCAGCATCAACCCGGAGCGCTATATCGCCCTCGAAAATGGCGGGCTGTACTGGCACCTGGTGGACCTGGTATGGATTTTTCTGTTTCCCCTGTTCTACCTGGTCACCTGAGAATGGAGCGCCCGATGGACAATGAGACCAGACAAGACGATCTCCAGGAACACCTGGTTCCGCACAGCACCCAGATCCTGGTGTGGGTCGCGCTGCTGATGTTCACCGGCGGGACAGTCTGGGTGGCGAGTCTTCACCTGGGAAGATGGAGCACCGTAGTGGCCGTTTTGATCGCTTCGTGCAAGGGCAGCCTGGTGCTTCTCTACTTCATGGGGCTCAAGTATGAGCGGCCGATTTTCCGGTACATGTTTCTCACCACAATCATCGTTCTCGGCGTGTTCATCGGCGGAACCTATATGGATGTTCTGAATCTACCCTGACAGAATGGGCGCTATGGCACAGAGTTTTCCACAAACCTGCAAGACAGACAGGGGACTCCGGACCCGCGATGTTTGAGATATCCTCCACCGTCCAGCAGATCGAATCGGCGTTCTTCTACATCTTCGCCGTATCCGTTATCTTTCTGCTTGGCATCACCTTCTGCATGGTGTGGTTCCTGATCCGTTTCAATCACAAACGGAATCCCGTGCCGTCAAAGAGCCACGGAAACCTGCCCCTCGAGATCGCCTGGACCGTCATCCCCACGATCCTGGCCCTGGCCATGTTTTACTATGGCTGGCTCGGTTTCGAAACCGTCCGCAACGTCCCCCAGGGCGCCACGCAGGTTACGGTCGAGGGTCGAAGCTTCTTCTGGACCTTCCGTTACGCGAACGACCGCGTGGAGAAGGAGCTGCG
>JABMPG010000769.1 GCA_013203855.1 bacterium | reverse complement strand
GTAGACGATCATGCTGTCGGCCGCCCCGCCACAGAAAAGGCGCAGGCGGCGGCGTATGCCCCCTCGATCGCGCAGGAGTTTGGGGTTTTCGGCGGTCCAGAGGGTCAGGCCGCAGTCGCCACGCGAGAAGAGTTTTTTGCAGGCCAGGATGTAGAGTGTGAGATACGAGAACTCGTGGGTGACGACAACATCGGGCCGGTGCTCGCGGATGATCCGGCCCATGCCGGTGCGAAAGTCGCGCTGCATGAGGCTGAAGCCGGTGGAAATAAAGTCGTGGTCGCACTCGAGTGCGGCGCGGAGTCGGTCCTGGTTGAGGTCCTTGTGGTAGTGGACGTGGCGGTTGAGGAACCAGACCTTGAGATCGAGTTCACGGTTGAGAGCGTTGAAAAGGTCGATCCGGTAGGTGGCCAGAGCGGGGTGAAAGATGAGGGTGCGCAGGCGTGCCATTTCTTCAGCCTTCCGCAAGTATCTGTTGGATGGTTTCGGCGAGCATGCGGCCATTGCGGTTGTAGTTGAATTCGCTTTCGACCTTTTCACGGGCAGCCAGGGCGAACGCTCGGGCCTCGTCGGGATTCGAGAGCAGCCGGTCGATCTTCGCTTCCAGTGCGACCGGATCCTTGGGGTCGACGAGAAGACCGGTGCGGCCGTCCTCAACGACTTCGGGAACGCCGCCGACGTGGGTGGCGACGATCGGCATTCCGCAGGCGGAGGCCTCCGTGACGGCGTTGGGGAGGCCCTCGGCCCAGGAGGGGAAGACGAAGATGTCAGAGGCGTTCATATAACCGATGATCTCGGCCTGGGGAATGGCCCCGGTAAAGGAAACGTTGGGGCCGATGCCGAGGCTGGTCAGTGCTTCGGCAATCTGCTTTTTTTCGACTTCGGCGCCGATCATCAGGAGGCGGAGTTCGGGCCGCTTCTTGACCAGGTGGGCGAACACGTCGAGCAGTTCGTATATTCCCTTGGTGCGGATCAGGTTGCCGAGAAAGAGAAGAAGACGGTGGGAGTCGTCGAGGTTGATTCGCCGGCGAAAGGGATCGCGCTGGCTGGGATCGGGTCGGAAGAAAGCGGTATCGACTCCGGCGTAGAAGGTCAGGCAGCGGCTTCGCCCGTCGGTCATGTGGCGGACTTTGCGGTTCATGTCTTCGGAAACGCATACGACGAGTCGGCTGTTTTCGAAGACCTCCCGTTCGAGGGCATACTTCCAGCTGTCGGGCGTTTTCCAGCAGACGTTGACGTGGCCGCCGATGGCGGTGGTGATATAGGGAACGCCGATGTCGCGGGCGACGCGTGAGGCGGCGAGGGCGAGGTATTCGCCGTTGGCGATCTTAATGAGGTCGAAAGGGAACTCGCGCCGGATCTCTTCGATGGCGGGTCGGATGGCTCGATAGGCCCGGTCGGCCGCCTTGGGGGAACGATCCACGGGAAGACCGAGGTGAAAGCGGGTCACGTCGACGATCTGGCCTTGCCACTGGTACTGATAGCGGCGGGGGTGGCGATAGAAGTGGGCAACGTCTCCCCAGGAACGGAGATAGGTGCCGAGGGTGATGGCGTTGACGGTAAGGACGCGGACCTGGCAGCCAGAGTCGGTGAGTTGATTGGCCCATTTGTGAACGAAGGTGGCGACGTGGGGCTTGTGTTCGCTGGGATACATGCAGGAGACGATGAGGATTCGCGGCTTGTTCACGGGACTGTTTCTATCACAGGCCGGCTTTGGCCGCAACCGGAGGGGTGGTAAAGTTGAGGAAGATGTGGCGATTCTCGAAACTGATTGCGCGATGGCAGAATGACTTGAGCCCTCGCGGAGGCCAACGGCTTTGTAGGCACGGTTGCCAGCCCGTGGGATTTCGGCTCCATTGAATGGTGCCGCCCCCGCCGGGGGCGGCACCCGCCATCGCGCACAAATTTCCCAGAATGACTCTAGATCCGCGCGACTTTCAGGAATTCCCGCTCGGCTTCTTTTGTCCAGTGCCCGTCACGGAGTTTCGCGTGGACGGAGGGATACTTTTCTTCGAGATCTTCCAGCGGTGTGAGACCAAGTTCGTGCAGGACAGGGTAGACGATGATCTTGCCGGCGATAGTCCGGTTTTCCACGGCACGGATGCCGTCTATCGCTCCGGCCATACCGCTCACCGCGGCAACGGAGACGTTCGTATCGAGGCTGCCCTCCACGACTTTGGCAAGAACGATTTTCATGTCGTCCAAACTCGATCCGCTGGTGCCGATGAAGTACATCCCCTTGTCGATGTAGCGGTCGATGTCGATAGGATGCTTCACCGTGGCGGGAATGCCGGCAAAGATGTTGATGATCGCTTTGGGAAGCGAGGTTTTGACGGCATTCGCGACGAGGGCGGCAACGGGCGCCATGAGAACGACGTAGGATGCCTCGACGGGGTTCTTGTCCTTCTGGGGGTTGATGGAGCAGTACTTGAGGCTGTTCGCCTTGGCCAGGGGCTCGGCTTTGGCGTCGAGGGAGCGCAGGCGCTCGTCGTCGAAGTCCGAGGCGATGACCTCGACGTTCGGCACTCCCTGGCACAGGACGCGGATGACGTGCATGACACCCATGGGGCCGGCCGCGCCGATCATGAGGGCTTTTTCACCGGGGCGGACCTCGGGCGTGGCGGGAATCGCGAGGAGGCCCTGAGCGGCGTCGTCGGAGGCGGTCCCGGTGAAGCGAATGCCGCCGTAGTGCACGCGTCCGACGCTGATTTCGACGTCGCGGCCGATCTTCTTGCCGCCGAGAACGATGTTGAAGAGGCCGTGGGCGCCGATGCGGTCATTCAGATTCTCGATCGTTTCGGGGGTGGCGCCGAAGTAGATGATATCGTCGAAGGGCTTGCTCCCGACCTCGTCGAGGGAAGCGACGCCCTTGGTCTCGCAGCCCGCGATCTGGGGCGCAACACCACCCGGGGCCACCCAAGTGATAGACTGGGGCGGACCGTCGGGCGAAAAACTGTTCTCGACGCCCTTGGCCGCGTGGTGCTCGTCCACGACAACGAGCATGCGGCCGCCGGACTTGGCGGTGAGCCGCTCGGGCGACACATAGGCGTCCTCGACGCAGGCCCAGGGCTCGACGAGGCAATCGCGGAAAGGCTCAGGTCGGCTTTCACGGGCAGGAGCATCGAGTCGCCCTCGGGCGAGGTGATCACACGCTCGTCGACGAGAACGTATTCCTGGAGGGCGCCTTCAAAATCATAGCCGAAAGCGCCGTTGTTCGATTCTGTGAGGAGCCAACGATAATCGGCCTGGACGAGAAAGAGATCGCCTACGGGGTGGCGCGTTTCGGGTCCGGCGGAAACCACACGGACCACCGCCTCGTGTCCCGGCACGGTGGGCTTCTTGCCCGGCACGTAGGACGGGATCTGGGGCAGGATCGAAGTGTCAATGCCCGAGATGACCTCCGTTTTGCGGACGTGGGTGTCGAACTGTTTCAGAAGTTTGAGGTCGGAGTAGCACAGGCCGGTAGCCTCGACCTTGAGAAGGAGCTGGTGGGGCTCCGGTTTCGGGACAGGCTTGGCGGGGTTGAGTTCAAGGGAATCCGGTCCGGTGAGTTGCACTGCCTGGGCTGTGGCGGGGATTGAGTGAGACATGATGAGAGATCCTTTCGGTCGGGGCACCGGATGGTGATGTGCCGCCCTTTCAGGGCTTGTGCTTTCTGGACAACGGTTGACCCAAGGCTTCGCCCTGGGCTGGTAGGTGATGCGCTTTCTCCAACGAGCTAGACCGCAATGCGGTGCATCTTGGGCGGCGGCAGGTGCAGGCCGGCGAAGGCGGACATTTCGGTGGCTTCGCGGACGGCTTCGCTCATGGTGGGGTGGGCAAATACCATTTCCATCACGTCCTGCGCGGTGGCGCGGGTGTGGAGAAGAACGCCGGCCGCGGCGATGAACTCCGTCGCCGCGTGGCCGATGGCGTGTATGCCGACGAGAACGTCGGTCTCGCGGTGGCGGATGACCTTGACGAAGCCCTCGCTGTCGCCGTATGCCCGGGCCTTGCCCAATGCCGAGAAGGGAAACTGGCCAATGGAGACGGGAATGTCCCGCTCCTTCGCATGACGCTCGCTGAGGCCCACGCCCGCGATCTCGGGAAATGTGTAGACACACCAGGGGATCGGCGCCCCGGTTTCGGCGGGATGCCCTAGAGCGTTCTCGACGGCGACGTGGCCCTGGTGGGAAGCGGCGTGGGCGAGGAGGACGCGACCGTTCAGGTCGCCAATGGCGTAGTGTCCGGGGACATTGGTCTCCATGCGTTCGTTGACGGTGATGAAGCCGCGCTGGGTGGCGATGCCAGCCGTGTCCAGTCCGAGATTCTCACTGTTGGGCCGACGCCCGGTCGCCACGAGGACGCGGTCGATCGCGAGTTTCTCGCCGTTCGAGAGGACGGCTTCCACGCCATTCTTCTTCTCTTTCAGGTCCTCAACCTTCGTCTCGAGATGGCAGGCGATGCCGCGTTTCTTGAACACCTTCAGGAGTTCCTTCGCGAGGTCTCCGTCCATCTCGGGCACGAGGCGGGGCAGCATCTCGACGACGGTGACCTGGACGCCAAACTCGGCCATCATGCAGGCAAATTCACAGCCAATCACGCCACCGCCGACGATCAGCAGGCTCTTGGGAAGGGTCTTCCAATCGAGAGATTCGTCGCTGGTGCTGACGCGTTCACTCTCAGGCCAGCCCGGGATGCGGGCAGGACGGGACCCAGCGGCGAGGATGATCTTGTCGGCCTGGACACGGCGGGGAGCCTTGCCGTTCTGAACGACGATGCGACCGGGTCCTTCGAGCGAGCCCTCGCCTTCGATCAGTTCGATCTCGCGCTTCTTGAAGAGGAACGTCAGGCCCTTGCGTTGTTCGTCAAGGATTTCGTTCTTGCGCGCGAGGGTGACGGACCAGTCGAGGGTCGGCCCTTCCTTCAGGCCGATACCGAGTTTCGGGGCGCGGTGGCGGATATCGTGGAGGAGTTCGGCGGCGGCGAGAAAGGCCTTGGAGGGAATGCATCCCCGGTTCAGGCAGGTTCCCCCTACGAGGTCTTTTTCGATAAGGGCCGTGCGCGCGCCCATCTGGGCGGCCTTGAGGGCGGCCACGTAGCCGCCAGGTCCCGATCCGATCACCGCGATATCAAAATTGTCCGCCATGCTTTTCTACCTTTCCAGACTTTCCGGCTTCTCGAGAAGCTTCTTCAGTTCGCCGAAGAATCGCGCCGCTATGACGCCGTCGATGACCCGGTGGTCACTCGAGAGCCACATGGTCATCATCTTCGTGGGCTTGATCGCGCCGTCGACGACCTTGACCTGGTCGGTGACTCGGCCGACGGCGAGGATGGCGGCCTCGGGGGGGTTGATGATGGCGGTGAACTC